>CAZYKS010000048.1:479-6591 GCA_964648375.1 uncultured Gammaproteobacteria bacterium
AATAGCCTTTGGTTATGGCGAAAAAGACCAGCACCTGGTTAGCGACCGGTACGGGCCGGAACTGGTCCTGCTTGAAAATTTCCATCAGCCGCTTGCCCCGTTCGAGCTGAGCCCGGCTTTCGGAATCGAGCTCGGAACCGAACTGCGCGAAGGCCGCTAATTCGCGATATTGGGCCGCTTCCAGGCGCATCTGGCTCGCGACTTTCTTCATGGCTTTGATCTGCGCGGTACTGCCGACGCGCGATACGGACAAGCCGGCGTTAATCGCGGGGCGGCTGCCCTGGTAGAATAGGTCGGGCTCGAGATAGATCTGCCCGTCGGTGATAGAGATCACGTTGGTGGGGATATAAGCGGAAAGGTCTCCGGCTTGCGTTTCTATGATCGGCAGGGCGGTAATCGAACCGCCGCCGAACTCTTTGCTTAACTTGCAGGCCCTTTCCAGTAGCCGCGAATGCAGGTAAAATACGTCCCCCGGATAGGCCTCGCGCCCCGGCGGACGCCTGAGTAACAGGGAAATTTCGCGGTAAGCGACGGCATGCTTCGACAGGTCATCGTATATGATCAGGACATCTTCGCCTTTATCGAGAAAATATTCGGCCATGGCACAGCCCGCGTACGGGGAGATATAAGCGAGCGCCGCCGGATCGGAGGCACCGGCCAGGACGATAGTCGTATATTCCATCGCTCCGGCCGCTTCGAGGTTAGCTACGATACTGGCGATTTTCGATTCTTTCTGGCCGATCGCGACATAAATGCATTTCATATTCTCGCCTTTCTGGTTGATGATAGCGTCGATTGCGATCGCGGTTTTTCCGATCTGGCGGTCGCCGATGATCAGTTCGCGCTGCCCCCGTCCGATCGGAATCATGGCGTCAACCGCCTTAATTCCGGTCTGCACCGGCTTATTGACCTTCTCGCGGGTGATCACGCCGGGGGCGATCTTCTCGATCGGGTAATACTGTTCCGTTTCGATCGCACCCTTGCCGTCGAGCGGTTCACCGAGAGGATTAAGCACCCGGCCAACAAGCTGCTCGCCGACCGGCACCTGTAATATCCTCTTTAAGGCCCTGACTTCATCACCTTCTTTAATATGGGTAAAATCCCCCAAAATGATCGCCCCGACACTGTCTTCTTCAAGATTCAGCACTACGCCGTACACGCTTTCTTTGGCGCTATTCGGCGTATCGTCTTGGCGATCGATAGCGAACTCAAGCATCTCCGACATAGCGGCATCGGACAACCCGGAAATGCGGGCGATCCCGTCGCCGACCTGGGTAACCCGGCCGACGGTTTGCTCCTTGATTTCGGCTTTAAAGCCGGTAATCTGTTTTTTTAACTCTTCGACAATAAAATCCTTGGTATCTGACATATAAATAGGGTAATTAGAAATTAGAAATTAGAAATTCGGTATATTATTCAAATTTCCAATTTCAAATTTCAAATTTCTATTTTGCCATTGTGCGCTTAAGCTCGTTAAGTTTAGTCTTTAAACTTCCATCCAGAATTTTATCGCCGTATTTGACCACTACCCCACCCAATAAACTCTTATCGACAATTTCATCCATGGCGACCGCGCGCGCCCGGGATAACGAAGCGATGTAATCTTGCAGCCATTTAACCGTGGGTTTATCCAGCGCCCGCGCGCTAACCACTTCCGCCTCAACGATCCCCTGTTCCCGGTTCCAGATAGCCGCGAATTCATTGATAATCTTGTCCGTTTTGGAAAAATCGTTATTGGACGCGACCGTTTCGATAAAACCCTTAATCACGGATTTTACCTCGCTTGTCTTTTTATTATTAACCACTTCATACAAGGCGATTGCGTATTGTTTTGCGGATATCTTCATATATTAATAAAATTCTTATTTCTCTTTTAATTCTTATTTCCTTTATATTTCATTTTAGTCCTTCGCGCATATTTCTTCTCCCCCTAATTAACTAATTTACTATTCACAAATAACCCAGTTAATCTCTCTTTGCCCTCCCTACTTCATCCCTTCTTACTTCTCACTTATTACTTCTCGTATCATTTCCTTATCCGTTTTACCGTCTAGTTTTTTCTCGAGTATTTTTTCCGTGGCAGCGGCAACCAGCCCGGCCACCTCCGCTTTTATTTCTTTCAATATCTTGGCTTTTTCCAGTTGGATCTTGGCTTTTTCTTCATTGATCGTCTGGCCGATCTCCTCTTTCGCCCGGACGAGCATCTCGTCTTTCTTTTGGCCGGCGGCTTCGCGCGCCTGTTCTACGATAATCGCCGCTTCTTTCCGGGCATCCGAAATAATTTTTTTATTATCTTCCCCGGTCTTTACCAGCCGCTCTTCGATTTTTTTAGCATCCGCTATGCCCTTCTCGATCTTATCGGTCCGGTTCTGCATATTGGCGATCACCGGCTTAAGGATAAAATAATATAAAACTGCGATCACGATCGCGAAATTGATCGTCTGCGCGATCAATAGCCGAAGGTCAATATGAAAAGTTTCGATTAATGAATCCATAGTATTAAAGTAATTTTGTAATTAGTAACTTGGAACGGAATAGTTGTATTCGAAATTCCTAAATCATAAATCCTAAATCATAAATTATTCACAATTCCGCATTCCGCATTCCGCATTCGTTAAATAGCCTTACCACTGCCCTGTCCCTCGAGAGGAAAGAGCAGGCCGTAAAACTACCACTTCCGATATTAGCGGATCGCATCACATTTAACTGATACTAAATGCGATAACCAACGCATAAATGGCGATCGCTTCGGCAAACGCAGCCGCGATCAACATCGGCACCAGGATCTTGCCGGTAGCTTCGGGATTGCGCCCGATCGCTTCCATGGCCTTAGCACCGATAAAACCGATGCCGAACCCAGGGCCAATGGCTCCCAGGCCGATAGCGAGCGCTTTAGCGAGCATGACATTTTCCATAAGGTTTATAAAGTTAATGGGTTATTAAAAAATATATATAGATCATGTTATATTATTTTGCGTAGTCCCTCCCCTACGAATCAACGAATCCACTACGAATTTACGAATAATTTTTAAACGAAAAACCTGATAAATTTGTCTAATGCAGTTAAAGTATTCGTGAATTCGTGAAAGGATTTGTTGATTCGTAGGGTATTAGTGTTCTTCCGCCGAAGTATTGATCGTCAGATATGCGAGTATCAGCATCGCGAATATGAGCGCCTGCACCAGGCCGACGATCACTTCCAGGAACATGAACGGTATCGGCAGGCCGAAAGCCAAAATCGCGGCCATGGAAGCGAGCAATACCTCGCCCGCATAGACATTGCCGAATAACCGGAAAGACAGGGACGCCACTTTCGCGAATTCACCGATAATTTCGATAAATCCTACGAATACGTTGATCGGATTTATCAAAAGCACCGCCGGGTCTTTTCTGATTTTTTTCGGGATTTCCGCGATGGCCCTGAGATTTACGAATTTATTGATATGTTTCCAGATACCGACCGCGGCTACTCCGAAAATATGGGAAAAGACCACTCCGATTATCGCCAGGGCCAGGGTGGTATTGAGGTCGGCCGTGCCTCCGCGCAAATAAGGTACGAAAAGCTTCTCATTCCCCTGCTGGACAACTAAACCGATCGAACCGAACCCGGGCAAGAGCCCCATCCAGTTCATCAGCAGGATAAAGATAAAAAAAGAAAATACCAGCGGGAAAAACTGCAGCGAACGCTTGCGCGAGCCGGTGATGGTATCGAATACGCCCAAAAACCACTCGATCACCATTTCGAACACACTCTGGATCCTGCCGGGGATCTCTTTCAGTTTGAATTTGACCGCCAGGCTGATGATTATGATCAATAAAACCACGATCCATGAGTTTAAAATGGAATTCGTTACCGGAAAAGAACCGATATGGAATAACGGCTCGGCGTATAGGGTATGTTCATCCTTGACTTCGGCATGCGCCGCAATCGCGGCAGTGGCGCCGGAAGCGGTTAAATTTTGCGCTTCTTGTTCCATTGTATTATTATTTCGTATTATGGATTATTTTTTGGGGGTTTTGTTTTTTTTAAACGGTCAGCTGTTTCTTTTTCGATCCGGTTATATTCCTTAGTTACGTTCCGGACGAGTCCTACCATCGAAATTATGAAAGCGGCGCCGACGCTCGCTATAAACAGCCAGGGTTTGGTATTATATTTATTATCCAGCCATTTGCCCAGGAACGCTCCTAAGAGTACCGGTGCGACGATCCAGCCCGATAACCGCATGAACATGAGGACGGCCGGCTGCCACCAAGCTATCTCAGCTGGTTTACCCTTATCGCCGCTGCGCTTGTCTTGGCCGTTTTCTTCCATAAATTTAGTGAAAAAATAAAATAACAAGGCCGGCTTCGGTCCTTGGTTGTCGTAATTTTCTCATCCTAAAAATCGCATTCACACCCATTGTTTATTCTATGATATTTTACGAAAAAGTCAAGCCTTGAAATTTAAAGATTTATATATTATCAACGCCTCTATGATAATGCAAATACTGCGAATTATGATGCAAATACTGCGAATTAATACGAATCGAATATTGGATTTATAATTTTAATAATATTCGCATAAATTTGCGGATTCGCATTTTCGATTATTCGCGGTATTCGCATAAATTTGCGGATTCGCATTATACTACTCAGACATTAAAAAACATCCTTGCAGTATTAGTCGTCACCTCCGCCACTTTATTGATATCTATTCCCTTAATTTCCGCGATTCTGGCCGCCACGAACTTCACCAGCACCGGTTCGTTTCTTTTGCCGCGGTGCGGTTCCGGGGTCATATACGGGCTGTCGGTTTCGACCATGAATTTATCGAGGGGCAATTTCCGGATCAGGTCGTCCCATTGTCCGGAAAAAGTTACGAGGCCGGTGAATGAAATTATGATTCCCAGGGAAAAATATTTCCAGGCCAGGTCCTCATCCCCGGAAAAGCAGTGCATTACCGCCCAGGGCTTGTTTTTCGGGATTAGCTCCCGGTTTTCCTGCCTGAATTTCTCGAGCAGCATTACCATATCGTCATGCGCCTGCCGGCAATGGATAATTGCGGGCAGGTCGAGCGCGCGGGCCAGGCCCAGCTGTTCGATAAAGATCTCCTGCTGACGCTGTTTCACTTTGGCCGTATCGCTATGGGCTCCGATATGGTAATAATCGAGCCCGATTTCTCCGATGGCGACGGTTTTTTCGAATTTCGCCAGTTTTTCATAAGCCTCATAGCTATATTCCTCGCCTCTGGTAGTGAAGGTTTGGCCTTCTTCACTGATTTCCACTTCCTCGAGGTGCACTGGATGGACACCGACGCCCGCGTATACGCCATTTTCATATTTATTGGCATAATCGAGCGCCCGTTTCGAGGTCTTATAATCGGACCCGACCAGAACCATCCAGGTATCTTCCTCAAGCGCCCGGCGAATCGTTTCATCGGCATCATTCCTGAAAACATTAAAATTGACATGCGCGTGCGTGTCGATAAACATACGGTTTAGATATGGTTAAGTCAATAAAGTATCGAATTTATTGCTGTTGGGGCGGCTGTTCGGTCATCGGCTGTTCCGGTTGCGTCTCCGCCGCCGGCTGGTTCTCCATCGGCTGCTTTGCCATCGGCTGTTCCTCTGTTTTAGCGCCGCCAAAAAGTTTTTTTAGCCATTCAAACATAATTTTGAAATTTGAAATCGGTAATTGGTAATTGGAAAAAAATAGAATACTTTTTAAAATGCCAAATTCCCAATTTCTTTTTTAATTTCTAACTTTTATTATATTATTAATATCTCTAATATCTAATATACGTGAAGGTCGCTTATGCGGTAACGGGCCGCTGTCAATTACGAGATCGACCAATTCTTTCGCCGGGAAATTTTCTATCTCATCCGGATCCGCTATGGTTTCCTTCCCGCTGATATTGAGGCTGGTAGATACAATAGGCATCCCAGCCTCTTTTATCATTTTAACGAGGTTTTCATTTTTTGGCAACCTAACGGCCAGACTACCCCTCCCGCCGGTAAGGATCCGCGGTAAATTTCCCCTGCTTTTCAATATAACGCTAACCGGACTCGGCCAAATTTCGCTTAAATAAGCTAATTGTTCCCGGTTGACAAAACAATATTTTTCCAGCATGGCT
>CAZYKS010000049.1:0-6519 GCA_964648375.1 uncultured Gammaproteobacteria bacterium
CCGCTGGCGACATTAACGCCGCCGCGGAAGCTCTTGTCGTAGGCGAAAAACTGGCCGATAACCCGACCCTGGCCGTCGAAGATCCGGACCTGGGGCCCGCCGCCCGGCCCGGCGCCGGTGATGATCTCATCCGTGCCGTCGCCGTCGATATCCCCGCTGGCGACATTAACGCCGCCGCGGAAGCTCTTGTCGTAGGCGAAAAACTGGCTTTTTAACCCGCCAGTGGCGCTAAATATCCGGATATGCGGCCCGCCGCCCGGTCCGGCGCCGGTGATGATCTCCTCCGTGCCGTCGCCGTCGCTATCCCCGCTGGCGATGTGGGCGCCGCCGGTAAAGTTTTCGCCGTAAGCGTTGAATTCGCTGGCCGCCTGGCCATCCAGTCCGGAAATTTTTACGTCGCCGGCGGCCTGCGTAAACGGTACTGTCAATAAATAGGTACGGCTGCTTTCCAGTTCGTTTTGCGCGGCCGCCACGCTGCGGAATGCGTTTACCCGGCCGCTTCCCAGTTGGTTTAGGTAGTCGGGGTTGAGCCGGTTGATATTATCGGCATTATTAAGGAGCAGCGCTACCACCTGGTCCCGGTTAAGGCCGGGATTAGTCGCTTCGATCAGGGCAATCGTCCCGGAAACCATGGGCGCGGCCATCGAAGTCCCGGACCAAAATCCGCTATAAAAGCTATTGAAGTTTTTTCCGTCAATACTTTTATTCGGTGCATACACGACCGTACCGTAGATACTGACCCCGGGGGCGGCGATATCGACGCATTTATGCCCGAAACTCGAAAAAGGCGCTTTCTGGTCAAGGCCGTCGGTAGCGGCCACCCCAATTACGCGGTTTTCCCCATCCGGCCCGTCGTCGCAGGCGGGATACAGGGGCGCCTGGTCGAGGGAAAGCACTTCGCCGTTTTCCTGCTCGTTGCCGGCCGCGGCTACGACGATGATGCCCGCCTGGTAGGCCCGGCCGATAGCCCGGTCAAGGTCAGCGCTGTAGCCGGAACCGACAAAGCTCAAATTAATGATATCGGCGCCGTTCTTGATCGCGTAATCGATGGCCGCTATCACATTATCGAGGTCCCCCTCGCCGTTGTCGTCAAGCACTTTCAGGCCCATGATTTGCGCCTGCCAGGTAATTCCCGAAACTCCGGCGGCATTATTCCCGGCGGCCGCGATCACGCCGGCGACGATCGTGCCGTGCAGCAGCCCCGATTCACTAAATCCGGACATGAATTTCGGCGCCGGGTCGGCGCTATTATTCACGAAATCCCAGCCGTTAACATCGTCGATATAGCCGTTATTGTCGTCATCGCGGTTGTTGCCGGCGATTTCTTTTTTATTTACCCAGATATTATCCTTAAGGTCGGGATGGGTGATCTGGACCCCGGAATCGATAACCGCGATCACTACGCCGGGGCTGTTCCTCGTTATATCCCAGGCGGCCGGCGCCTTGATCTTTTCCAGATACCATTGGTTCGAATAAAAAGTGTCGGACGGGATAATCGCCGCTTTAAAATCATGTTCATTCGGTATATATACCGACGCTGCCGCGTTATTCCCGGCCGGTATAAACCCGTTATCGGCCGGATAGGCCAGCGGCAGGCAGATGCCGGCAGCGATTGCCGCTGTTATATAAAAAAAAGATGTTATTTTTTTTCTCATAACATCCATTATTATACCACAATTTACTTTGAGTTAACAAGTATAAAGAACTGCTTCTGCCTGTTTCTTTTTATCTATATAATCCTATACATCAGTAAATATTTAATTTATAATTTGCAATTTTCAAACAATTTATAATATTAAATTTTTAATATCATTTTTATTTAATATTACGACCAATTTATCACATTTATAAATTTAGTATTTAGTATTGTTTATAAATTATAAATTACGAATTATAAATTAATTAATTCTAGGCTCCATTCTAAGTATAATTTTTAAACTTTTACTATACATTTACATCTCTTTTATCACTTCCAGCGTTTCTTCGGCGCATTTTTGCCAGCTGAACGCTTTTATCCTGTCCCTGCCCTTAGCGATCAGATCCTGGCGGACGGCCGCGTCGATCGTAACCTTAGCCAGTGCGTCGGCGATGGCATTGATATCATGCGGATTGAATAAAAGCGCCGCATCAGCGACCACTTCCGGTATCGAGCTTGACCAGGATGCCGCGATCGGCGTTTCACAGGCCATCGCCTGGAGGAGCGGAATACCGAAGCCTTCGTAGCGGGTCGGAAAAACGAAAGCGGCGGCGCCGCTGAATAAATACGGCATGTCGATCTCTTCGACCCAGCCGGGCATAACCACCTCGTCGTCAAGGCTGAATTCCCTAATCGCGTATTTCACTTCGTCATACCCGAAACCCGCGTCCCCGACCAGGACTAGTTTCGCCTTAATCTCCTGGTTTTTCTCCCGCGCATTGGCGTAAGCCTCGATCAAGGCCGGGGTATTTTTCTTTTTTTCGAGCCGGCCGACGTACAGGATATAGTCTTCGGGCAGATCGTATTTTTTCAGTACTTCCGAGATTTTTTCCCGGTCCGCGATTTTCCGGTAGATCTTCCGGTTATACCCGTTATAAACCACCTTGATCTTGTCACCCCTGGTTTTATAAATATCCTTAATATCCTGCTTGGTGAATTCCGAAACGCAGATGATCTTATCGGCGTGCTTCAGGCCGAACCGGGTCGACCAGCTCAGATAATCGAGCGAATTAGCGCCGTATTTATTGAAAGTGAACAGTCTCACGAAAAAATTAAGCAGCCGCCGTCCGCCCGCGCTTTCCGGGCCCATCTTTTCCGACTGGAACAATAGCCGGTCCCGCTCGAAGCCGATATCATGGATAGTTATCAGGGTTTTTTTGGGATGGATAAAAGGCAGGGCGTGGGCCGGAATGAACAGGATATCGACCTTGCGCGCGAACATCTCGAGCGACAACCGCCCCTGGGTCCAGAAAAACCGAAAAGGCCAATTCAGTACCTTGGCCTTGAAATTATCGTTCGGCGATTTTATCACCTGAAAACCGTCCTGGTCGAATTCGGCTTGCTGCCGGTCGATTCCCCGGTCCGAGCCGTAATGTTGCTCGGTAGTCAGATCGGCCAGGCCGCCGTTAAGCGGCTTGTCGCTGTAGAGGATATATTGGTTGGTCTGATCCAGCTTCGCCAGCCACCTGATCAAATAATACGAATACCATTCGGTGCCGGTCTTGTGCGGACGGTTGGCGCGGGAAGCGTCGATGCCGATGATCATAAATGTAATTTGAAATTCGTAATTTGAAATTTGGTAACCGTTATTAAATCCGCTCCGAATTACCAATTACAAATTACCAATTACAAAGTTATTTTGTCGCTAATATGCTCCGTTTATATGAATCCAGATTCTCAAGAGCGATTCCCGTCCCTTTAGCCACGCACAGCAGGGCCTCATCGGCGATGAAGGCGGGCACGCCGGTGGTGCGGGATAATAGCTGGTCGATATTCCTCAGCAGCGAACTGCCGCCCGACAATACCATCCCTTTGTCCATGATGTCCGCGGCCAGTTCGGGCGGGGTTTCGTGCAGGACTTTTTTCGCGGCGCTGATGATCCCCTCGAGTTCGTTCTGGATCGCTTCGGTAACGTCGTTAGAAGTAACGGTAATGCTCCGCGGCAGGCCCGAAAGGATGTCGCGTCCGCGGATTTCCATCGACAGCTTATCTTCGAGAAATAAGGCCGATCCGATATTGATCTTGATCTCTTCGGCCGTTCGCTCCCCGATCGCCAGGTTATATTTCTTGCGGATATATTCGAGAATGGCGGCGTCGATCTTATTCCCGCCGATCCGGACGGATGTGGAAGCGACGATGCCCCCCAGGGAAATCACGGCCATCTCGGCCGTTCCCCCGCCGATATCGATGATCATATGCCCGGAAGCGGATCCGATCGGGATGTCGGCGCCGATGGCGGCGGCGATCGGCTCTTTTATTATATAGGCGGCTTTAGCCCCGGCGGCGATCGTGGCGTCGATCACCGCCCGGCGCTCGGTCGAGGAAATCCCGGCCGGAACCGCGACCATCACTTCCGGACGGAACAGGCGCACTCCGCCCACGGCTTTATTGACGAAATACCTTAGCATCGCTTCGGTAGTGCGGTAATCGGCGATTACCCCGTCTTTTAACGGCTTGAGCGCGAGGATCGAATCGGGGGTGCGGCCGAGCATATCCTTAGCCTCGTTTCCGACCGCCAGGATCTTCTTATCGGATACGGACACGGCCACCACACTCGGTTCGTTAATCACGATCCCGCGCTTGGGCAGGTGCACTAAGGTATAAGTCGTGCCTAAATCTATTCCAATGCGTTTGATTAGCATAATTTATTTTAACCCACGAATTTACGAATTTTTTATACAAATTTACGAATTTACAAATATAATATTCGTAAATTCGTAAATTTGTACTCGGATTTGTATATTCGTGGATAAACTAAGATATAGCGGTTAATTAACGCGATATTTCTACCTTAAACATCTTATCAGTCCTGAAGGTATCTGTCCACATAATTTCGCTGGGCGAGACCCTTTCGGTATTAAAGCCGGAGTTCCCGTAATCGCCGATTTCGCCGAGCAGGTGTACATCGATCACGATTTTATCCACGGCCGAGCCCGGCTGTTTCTGGAGATCGAGGCTATAGCCATCGGTAAGCGCCGTCCGGTTGAGCCGCTCCGGCAGTTTATACTTAAGCGCCAGATTCCCGATTTGGCCCGGTTCGACCGATAAAAAGCCGCTGAACACGGTCTTCCCCCGGTCTACGGATGTTTCCGCCCCGGCTTCGCTGAAACCGGTTGCCGAAATCAGCTCGCTGCCCAAAGGGGCATAAACCCGGGTATAGGAGCGGTAGCGCGTGGTTTTCCAGTCGAAATTCCCCTGATGCGCGTAGTTAAGCTCGAGGTCGGCGAACAGTCCGTTCGGCCCCTGTTCGACCGCGTAATCGAGGCTGCGGCTCATGACTGCGTCTGTTTTTAACGCCGCCAGATTAGCGTCGAACACGCCGAGATAATCACCGTCCGTATCGCTTAAGTTGCCGGAATAGCCGGCTTGGGCGATTATCGCTTCGATCGCCGGATCCTTGAAATATACGAGTATATCCTTTTCGCGGGCGCCGTTAACGATCGTGGTTATGATTTCGTTCCAGCGCGCCACCGGCAGGTTAAACAGCCTGATCTTAAGCTCCCGGGCGAGCTCGCCGATGACTTCTTTCCTTTGCCATGAGGGCGTGCCTAAAGCGATATAATCCTGCTCGACCTTGTATTCGAGCAGATCGGTAAAATTATTGTCGTTATATTCCACGCCCGCGACCGTGATCGGACCGGTGATCTTAAGTAAATCGGTAAAGAATTTCGGGGTCAGGGCGATAACGCCGTCGATATCCCCTTTTGGGGCGCTCGCGAGCACCTCGTCAGCTTCCGCACTAGCGGAACGTACGGTCCTGAGCTTCGCGATCTCGTCAAGGTACATCCGCTCGATTTGTTCGGCCGATACGGACCAGTCCGGCGACCAGTTGGCGTCGCGCAAATACCAGCGGTCAACCCCGAGGTACTGTGCCAGCGGCGCGGGCGGTTCGGCCGTGACCAGGTCTTTAACCGGCATATCGAGATGGTAGATATCGTGGGTGGCGAATTCGGTGATATCGCCGTAATCGACTTCGAGATTGCCGAAAGTTCCGATAAAGCCGCCGGTCGGCCTGAGTTCGTCGCTGTTTTCGAGTAGAACCAGATAAACGGCCTGATCCGGATAACCGAAGAGCGCCGGCAGGACTTTAGCCAGCGGGGCGGCCTCGCTGACCGCGGCGGCGGTTTCATTAAGCCGGTCCCTGAGGCTGGCGATATCGGGCAGGAAGGGACGGACGATGCTATATCGGCGGATATCGGCCAGGCGCGCGTAGGCCTGGTTCAGGGTATTCCCGAGGGACTCTAGGTCCGGACCGGATTCGTATATCCGTTTCAGGATCCCGGCTTTTTCCACCCGGGAAAAATTATCGAAAGTCAAATTAGGTGTATTTTCGAACAAACCGCTAAGGCTTTTCGCGAATAACGAGGCCTGTTCGACGCCCTGCGAAATCAGGCCGGCGCTGGCGATCAGGCTGCTGACATCATTCAGCTGTGCGTTTACCGGCGGTATCCGGCTGAGAATATGGTTTTCAAGCCCCTCGAGTTCGTAATATCCGAGTTCGAAATGGGTTTGGGCGGCGCTGGCGAGGCTGGCCGCGGAATCGAACTGCCTGAGCTGGGCCAGCCCGGCCGCCTGCTCCAGTTCGGCCTTACCCTGGATGACTTCCCGGTAGATCAGCCGGCCGGAAATCAGGTATGGGACCGCCATAATAAATACCAGCAAGCCGGCGATGAAAACGGCATAAGCGGCCGCCCTAAGCCGCCTGAGCCTCCGCCGACGGGCGCGTTTTTTCCTGACGACCGGCAAATGGTCGTATAAATTATCATGGTGATGGAATAATTCGGAAAAATCTATGTTTTTCGATTTGGAAAATTTGAACATGC
>CAZYKS010000050.1:0-2289 GCA_964648375.1 uncultured Gammaproteobacteria bacterium
TCCTTTTCTTCGCCCTTGAGGGTCAGTTCTTTGATTTTTTGATGCACCCTGACTGTCATCCCCGGCTTTAATTCGGATAAAATTTTACTTAAATCCTCGGGCGTAACCGTCGTTTTTCCCTCCTTGGAATTTTCTTGTTTCTTTGTCATATAGTATAAATGAGAAATTAATTAATTGGCATGTATATGGCCGCAGGCAATAACGCTTATTTGCATGCTTGCCCCGCTGGCACGAAGTGTCTTTGCGGGGTCCCCCATTCGCGGTTGGGGGGTTGCCGCAGGCAATAACTTAAAAACAGAACCAGAACAGTTCCATTTTTTAAAAATATTTGATAGTAAACTTAGATAAATACTATAATATTTGCGCGGTTTTGTCAACAAAACTAATAATACGTTAATATACTCAATAATAAATTCGTGGAAAGCCTATAAATTTATCGTTTAAATTAATAATTGAAATTTGTAGTTGGAAATTAGTAATTTGGATAAAATAATCTATGCCATTAAAATAACCAAATTTTCAATTTCCAATTACATATTACCGGTTTTTAAAGTTGCATTATTTCGTTAATTCTTCGGTATCGTCTCCATCCATTTGTCGGTTTATCCGTGTATTGGCATTATTAACCTGGTTATTGATCGCTTTAATTTCATTCTCCGCGTTCTTCTTGGTTTCGATCAGGTTCACGTCGTTGGCAGGGGAACGATAAAAAATAAGCCCAGCTATAACCGCAATTATCGCGACCACGATCAAGAGCGCGATTAGGGTGAACCCCTGTTTGTCGGTTTCGTAAGTATCCATAGTTATGGAAGAGTAATGCCGAGACTGCTTAGATCCGTTTTGACCTGCTCGACGGTTTCGAATCGGAAAGCGTTAATTCCCAGCCGTTTAGCCCCCGCGATATTTTCTTCATTATCGTCGAAAAAAACGGTTTCTTCCGGCCGCGTATCGAGCTCCTTAAGCATCAGCTCGTAGATTCTGCGGTCAGGCTTTTCTACCCCGACTACGCTGGAAAAAACGATGGCATCGAATAAGGGCTGGCTGTCTTTGAAATAAAGTTTGGCCGCCCCTTTTTCCGCGTCCGATAACAAACCGGTCATGATCCCACGCTCCTTCAGGGTTTTTACGACCTTGAGCATGCGGTTTTTGGGTTCATAAAAGTTACCGAGCGCTTCTTCGAACAGGCCGGGATTATCCGGTGTCGCTACTTCCAGGTCAGCCGCAACCTTCTCCCAGAATTTCCGCTCGCTGATAGTATTGATCAAAAAGTCATGCTGGTATTTTTCATACACCGGAATTAAAGTCTCCGTGTCCACCCCCAATTTGCTTGAAACATAACTAAAAATATCCGGCATAACATTTTTCGCCAATACCCCTCCCCAATCGAACACCACGGCTTTGATTAATGTCATATTATAATTGCCCACGAATTTACAAATCTTTATATAAATTTACAAATATACAAATTCAAAATTCGCATATTTGTATATTTGTAAATTTGTACTTTATTTGTAAATTCGTGGGCAAACTAGATTTCATAAAAAAACACCTTATTCTCTTTCCGGCTTTTTTTCTGCTTCGATTTGAATAATAGCCCCTTATTGCGCGAGAGCCAATTTAAGCGGCCCTTTTTTTCGGGCAGATCGACGGTTCGTTTGATTTCGAGGTCGGGGATAAGAAAGCCGTTGCTGACGACCTGGATCCCCGGCCGGCATTCGAATTTCAATTTTTTTCCGAGCCCGCTCATTTGTTCGGGATAGAGGTGGCAATAGATAAAATCGGCATCGGAGACATTCAGGCGGTGGATCGATGATTTTAAAATTTTTATCCGGGAAGACCCGAATAATTTCCTAATAAGGATTTGGGTGCTGGCCACAAGGAACGGAAAACGGTCATATTCGACTGCGAACACCCGGGAATCCGGAAATAATTTTTCGAACTCGTGGATAAAGCCGGAACGGCCGCTGCCTAAGGCATAGGCGCATTCGTATTTTTTAAGCTTCAGGTTATTAGCGGTCGCTTCGACCACCCAGGGCCGGGCCGGGATAAAGGGGGCGAATCCCCGCAGGAGCAGATCCAGGATGAATTTCGCAAGGATATAGCCGCTTGATAGTATCGTGATTGCGAGAGTTATGTAGAGTGGCATAAATATAGAAATATTAAATATGAAATTTGTGGACGATAACCTTATCTATTAATTATTTTACCGTTTTTAGCGGTTTTAGGCAATTCTCCATAAAAAATTATTGACAGACATTTCCCTTTTCGCATTGGTAGGGCTCATAACAG
>CAZYKS010000050.1:2299-6481 GCA_964648375.1 uncultured Gammaproteobacteria bacterium
GCAGGCCCCGCCCCGGTAACCGCAAGTGGCGCGCTTGATGAAAACCTGCGTGGAAATGATATAGCCGTTGATCTCAGCTACGCCGATCCCGGTTTCGTCAAAATCGCCGTTCAGGATATTGGCGCGGTGCCCCTCGCTCCCCATCCAGCCGGCTACCGTATTCGAGGCGACATCGTCCGGGCTGATCCATTCGATGGCGGCGATCGTATGCGGTTTTTCCTTTGCCAGCGCCGCCTGCCGGGCGGTTATCTCCGTTTCTACGATTTCAAGCTTGGCTTCATTGTCCGCTTCCGCGTGGATGCGCCCGGAAAAAGTCTCTTCCAGCCGGTTGCGCTCGTCCTGGCAGGCTGTTACCGCCGCCTGCCCGGCCGCGAGCGAATCGTAACTGACGGAAATTTTGGCGGCGGTAATGAGGGCGATATTTTCCCCGATTTGGCTGTAATAATAGACGCCGCGGGTATTCAGGCGGTCTTTGACATAGGTGCCGAAATCGAGGCCTTCGTGGTGGATCAGGGGAAAATCGCAGCTCGCCTGCATATCGGTAAATTTCGCGTTTTCGCTGGCCAAGTTGTCGCTATGCTCGCGCGCAACCCGCGCCAGGTCGTCGTTATAAATAAGGGCGGATAAGCCGGCGGCGAGCCGTTCCTGATTGATCCGGGTGCTGATACTATGTTCAAGCGTGTTAAGATCGTAATTCTTACTGCTCTCCGGGATCGCTTCGAGGTCGGAGTCGCTGATCCCGAGTCCGAGCGTGCGCATGAGCGCGAACGCGTCCTCGGGCCGGCCCAGGAAATAGCGCTTGTCATCGACCGGATTAACGTACCAGGCTTCGCCGTGCGCTTCGACTTGTAAAAGGATTTTACCCGCTTGTTTGGCGCTAAAAGCATCATCGAGCGGCAGGATACCGCTACCAGCCGGGTTGTAGTTTCCGCTTAGTTCGTCATAATCGCTAAAACCGTCGCCGTCACTGTCGGGTTTTAACGGATCGGTATGGAGCGCGGTTTCGATCCCGTCCGGCAGGCGATCACCGTCGCTATCGACGCCGGTTACCTGATCGAGGCCGGCCGGGATTTTATCGAGGTCTGCATCGGTAATGCCGACCCCGAGCGTGCGCATCAGGCTAAACGCGTCAGCCGGCCGTCCCAGGTAATAACGGAGATGATCGTCCGGATTGACGTACCAGGCCTCGCCGTGGGCATTGACCGCGAGCAGGATCCGGCCGGAAAGCTTTTCAGCCAGCGATACGGATGCCCTGGCATAATTATTCCCTAATATTAAGATAACCGCTAAAATAACGGCTGGCCAAATAAGTATTTTTTTATTAATCATATTTCCATTTTATCATATTTCAGCAGATTCGGGCATAATCCTTGCATTATTTTTAAAATTATGTATAATATAAGCACTAACATTAAATTACCAATATTTCGCCTCTAACCATAACTTCCGGGACTAAGGCGACCGGAAGGCTTGCCCCGCATACCGGGAAGGCTAAGATGGGATTTTTTTATTTCCCAATATAATGCGAATCCGTAAATATTATATCTTGATGCCCTTCAGGGCCGGGATTCCGACAGCAAGTGTCGGGGCGAATACCGCGAATTAATAATATTCGAAATTTCGCATAATCAATATTCGCAGTATTCGCATATTAATTCGCAGTATTCGCATTATATTAATATATGTAATCTGTGAATTAATTATAATATTATGCCGAAAGAAAACACAAACAACGTAACTTCTCCAAAAATGGAGGATGACGACTATAAAACATTAATGGAAAAGGCGACCATCAAGGTGCCGCAGGTGCATGATACCGTGATCGGTACGGTCCTATCCGCGTCGAAGGCGGAAGTGCGCATGGATATCGACGGAATTCTGACCGGCGTGGTCAGGGGGCGCGAACTCTATGAGGAAGCGGACGAGTATTCCGGCCTGAAGCCGGGCGATGATGTGGAAGCGACCGTGATCGAGGAAGAGAACGAGAACGGGGAACTGGAACTGAGTTTCCGCTTTGCCGGCCAGGAAAAGGCCTGGACCGGACTTAGGGAAGCGTTCGAAAAAGGCGGGATTATCAAGGTTAAGGTGGCCGACGCCAACAAAGGCGGACTGATGGCGCATTTTAAGCAGATCAACGGCTTTATCCCGGTGTCGCAGCTGGCGCCGGAAAACTATCCGCGCGTCAACGGCGGCGACAAAAGCAAAATTCTGGAAAAATTGCGGGACTTTGCCGGCAAGGAATTCAACGTAAAAGTGATTACCCTGGACGAGAAAGAAGATAAGATCATATTTTCGGAAAAAGAAGCCTGGAACGAGAAGCAGAAAGATATCATCAATAAATACAAGGAAGGCACGGTAGTCGAAGGCACGATAACGGCCATTACTGATTTCGGCGTGTTTATCAGCTTCGGCGAGAATCTCGAAGGCCTGATCCATATTTCCGAATTGGCCTGGCAGCGTATAGAAGACCCTAACGACCTCTATAAAATCGGCGATAAGATCAAAGCCGAGGTCATTAGCCTTGATGGTTCGAAAATATTCCTGAGTGCGAAAAAACTGCAGGCAGACCCCTGGCATGACGTCGATAAGAAATATAAGACCGGCCAGTCCGTAAAAAGCAAGATCCTGAAAGTCAACCCGTTCGGACTGTTTGTGGAACTGGATGAGGATATCCATGGTCTGGCCCATATCAGCCAGCTAAATCTGGCTCCGGGCGAACGCATAAACGAAGCCTATAAAGCCGGCGAGACCCACGAATTCGAGATCGTCTCGATCGAGCCGAAAGAGCACCGCCTCGGCCTGGCAGTGATGAAGACAAAAACCGTTAAAGATGAAAAGAAATCGGCCGATATGAAGACCGATGAAAAAACCGAAATGAAAAAAGACGTAAAGGCCGGGGAAAAGGCGGAAAAGGCGGAAAAACCGAAAAAAACCGAAAAAGCGGGTGATAAAAAACCGGAGAAAAAAAGCGATACCAAGAAGAAAGCGGATGAAAAAAAGACAGTGAAAAAAACAACCGCTGCTTCTGAAAAGAAAAAAGTGTCTGCAAAAATGAAATAAAGTCAGTGAACCCCGTAGAAAAGTATCGCCTGTCAGTGGCATTAAACCTCTGACTGCGATAAATATTACACCACGGATTTCGTTAAAGGCTTTTCTTTACGGGGTAATTTAAGCGAAATTATTCGGATATTTATATAAAAGCCGGCTAGTAGTACCAGGATTTACAGCCGGCTTTTACGTATCACTTAATTAAATTCTAATAAAAATTTGATTAAATATAATTAAATTTGCTAAAATTTAAACTTTATTATATAATCATTAAGTCAAACTCACGAATCTACAAATTAAAGTACAAATTTACAAATTTACGAATATTTGTATATTTGTAAATTTGTATTGAGATTTGTAAATTCGTGGGTAATTAATAATAATAATCTAACAACATGAAAAACTTAGTTAAAAATTTCCTGATATTTTTTATTGTTTTCCTGGTGATTGCCGCCCTTTTCAGTTATTTCGGCACCAGTAAAAACAACGTCACCACAGTCGGCATCGAAACCATGATCTCACAAATCGATAATTCCCAGGTAGACAGTATCGGCGTACAAGGCGATACCCTGAATGTAAAACTCAAAAACGGGGACACGGAAACCGTAGCGAAAGAAACCGGCGATACCCTGTCCCAGCTGCTTAATAATTACGGAGTCGATAAAAGCAAGCTCGCCGGGATAAAAATCGAGGTCCAGAACCAATCCGGACTGGATTTCCTCCTGATTACGATTTTGCCGTATCTGATAACCTTCCTGTTGATCGGCGGGTTTATTTATTTCATGATGCGGAGCATCCAGGGGGCGAACAGCCGGGCAATGATGTTCGGCCAGTCCCAGGCGCGCGAATTCAGTCGCGAGAACACGAAGGACCGGGTTACTTATAAAGACGTGGCCGGGGTTAAGGAAGCGAAAGAGGAACTCAAGGAAGTGGTGGAGTTTTTGCGGACCCCGAAGAAATTCATCGAGCTGGGCGCGCGCATCCCCCGGGGAGTATTATTGCTCGGGAGTCCCGGTACCGGTAAGACGCTGCTGGCCCGGGCCACGGCCGGCGAGGCCGAGGTGCCGTTTTTCTCGATTTCCGGCTCCGAGTTCGTCGAGATGTTCGTCGGCGTCGGCGCCAGCCGCGTGCGCG
>CAZYKS010000051.1:0-5001 GCA_964648375.1 uncultured Gammaproteobacteria bacterium
TAAACGGTGGGCCACCAGGAAGATACGGCCGAGGTCAAGTTTCTTGTTTTTTTCACGGGTCTTTTTTGTGCCGTATAGATCGTCGCCGACGACCGGTACGCCATAGGCGGCCAGGTGCACCCGGATCTGGTGGGTGCGGCCGGTCTTTATCTTGACTGCGAGGAGGGTGTAGTTGATATAGCGCCGGGTAACGCTGAATTCGGTCAGCGCCCGCCGGCCATGTTCGGCCGGCGCGCCTTTAACGGTTTTCGGTTTAGCCGCCATTTTATGGCCCTGGGAACTGCGCGCGATCGGAAAATCGATCACTCCCTCGTCTTTATCGACACGGCCGTATACCAGGGCGGTGTAGATTTTTTTTACCTGGCGTTCCTGGAACTGTTTCTTCAGATGGTCGAAACTGTCCTGGGTTTTGGCGATTACCAACAGGCCGGAAGCGAGTTTGTCCAGACGGTGCATGATTCCCGGCCGGCTCGGGTCTTCCCCGACCTTAGCCAGTTCCGGCATATCAGCCAGAAGATAGTCTACTAAAGTGGGTTCGTCGATATGGTCGGCACCGTGGGTGAGCAGGCCGGCGGGCTTGTCGATAACCAGGAATTCATCATTTTCGTGGATTAATTTATAGTCGGGCATCATTTAAGTATTAATATGTTAAATTTATTAAGATTTTAGAGTACCTCCACCAATTGCTCCACCATCTTATCAAGCGTATAATTTTCGAGCAGTCGTTCGTATGCTCCTTGTCCAAGCCGTTTTCTCAAGAGATTGTTGCGTTTCAGTTCGATCAGGCGATTGGCCAGTGAATCGCTGCTATCGATATCGACATACAGTCCGCTGCGGTTGTCGCTCAGGTAATTCTCGAGTGCGGTCGAGCGCGGCAGCACGATCGGCAAGCCGGTTTCCATCGCCCGCAAAAGATTCATGATAGCGGTAAAGCTCGGTTCCGGATCGGTAACCGTATAAACATTGAAATTAAGCAGCCATTTTTTCAGGTGCTCCTGCCGGCCGACGAACCAGACGATTGTTTCCACCCCGAACTGTTTTGCCAGCCAAATAAGGTTTTTATTATCATGGCTTTCGCCGACGATGATCAGTTGCAGGTTGGGAATAACATCCAGGATTTTACCGGCTGCCCGGAACAGATATTCGAGGCCATGCTGGCCGTGCGGACCGATAACCGTGCCGATCGTAAAAAATTTATGGTTGATTTTATCGTGTTCCTTTTGCGCGAGTGAATCGAAGATGGACTCTTGGTGTTTATATGCCTTTAACCGGATTCCCGGATCGATATTTACTAAGGCCGGTTCGGCCAGGCCGATCTTTTCAAGCCGGGACGAAGCGGTACGGTTAAAATCGAGAATAGTGGCTTGCGCTCCGGCCCGGCGGCAGGCGTATTTGGCCAGGGCGGGCAGGTGTTGATAATCGCTATCCGGCAGCTCCAGCCAGATTAGCTTAATCCTAAATAGCTTAGCCAAAGGGGAGACAATAATCTTTTCATTAGTGTTGAATAATAGAATCGTATTTATTTTTTTAGCAAATTTATAATAGATTATTTTTAAACCGAATTTAAGCCAATACCAGGGAAGGAGAAAGATAAAAATATAAGCTTTAAAGCGGCTGCCGCTATCGGCGCGGCTGCGAAAAGCCCGCGGCCAGCCCAAATCGGTTTGATTCACACTTTCAGCGAATTTCGCCAGATTAGACTCATCCGGTTTCGACAGCGGGCCGGTGGCGAAATATAACTTGTACGCGCGGTTTTTAAGCTCGGAAAATAAATCGGAAAATAATTCGCAATTTTCGAATCCGGAATTAATTATAAGGATATTTTTGTTCATGGTAATGATTTTATGGTTAATTGTCGATCCAATACCCTACGAATCAACAAATCCTCTCACGAATTTCACGAATATTTTAATTACAGCAAGAAGGTAATATTTATTGAAAATATTTTTATTTTTTATTTGTAAACCTGCCCCGTTTAATGTTAGGTAATGATAATTAGTTTGGTTAAATGCCGTAACCTTAAGTCCGGAAAATATAGTTAAGAAAAATATTTAACGGGGTGAACGGATTGATTCGTTGATTTGTAGGGGGTTAATTTATTAACAATAATTCCTTAATTTCATCTTTTTTGATTCCGCCTACGAGAAAGAGGGCGGCGAAGTAAGCGATTACGGCCGTTGTCAGCATAATAACCAGGTTGAAATTATGTAAATAATATAGAGCCGCCGCCATCACCAGGGAGGCGAAGAGCGCTTTCAGGGCGATATCGAAGCGGGGGATGAATTTCGTGTGATAATAGAGGATTACCGCCGGAATGACCGCGATAATCAACTCCGAATAGATCGTTACCCAGGCCGCGCCGAAATAGGAAAAGCGCGGGATCAAAATATAATAGCCGATAACCGCGGTAACGGCAGTAAAGGCGTAAGCCCAGATTACGTCTTTTTGCCGGTCGATTGCGATAATGCCGTGGGAGAAAATACTGCCGAAATAGATCAGGCCGGCCGCGAAAATCAGTATCCGCAGAACCGGACCGGACAGCGCGAAATCATTACCCGCCACGAGCATCATCACGTCTCGGGCTACGAACTGGGTGCCGATTACCAGGGGCAGGGCCAGGAGCATGAGAAGATTGAAGGCTTTCTGGGTGACCAGCTGGAATTTTTCCTTATCTTTATTTGTCCAGAGCCGGGTCAGGATCGGCAGGATCAGGCCCGCGAACATAAAGGGGAAAATCACGAGGACATCGATCACCCGATAGGCGGCGCCGTAAATGCCGACTTCGGCGATGATGCCGATAGCGGACGGGCGCTTGATGATCGAAAGGAACAGGGTATCGGTTTTAAGGTAGATCAAATTGAAAATAATCGTTAAGGCAAGGGGCCAGGATTTAGCGATAATTCCCCGCCACAGCGAAAAATTAAAGCGTAGTTTTATTCTTACGAATTTAAGCGAAAAAACGAAATGCAGGATAAAACTGATCGCGCTCGCTAAAACGGACGCGACCATGATCCCGACCAGCCCGCCGTCCAGCCTCACCACCAGGATTACGCCGGCCACCAAAGCCAGCCGGCTGGCTACTTCCGCGATCGAAACTTTATCCAGGCGCAAATGTTTCTGGAATAAACCGACCAGCACCTGGTTCAGGGCGATAAACAGGTAAGACAGCGTAGTGATGAGCACCCCCAGTTTGACCAGCGGCGGATAAGGAAAAAACTGGACCAGGAGCGGAGCCAGAGCGAGAAAGACGACCGCAGTCACCAGCCGCAAGCCGAGCAGGTTGCCGGTGATCTTTTCTTCGTCAGCCCCGGGCTCGGATAGCATCCGGGCAGTCACTAAAGTCAGCCCCAGGTCCGCGATAATGCCGAAAAAAGACAGAAAAGTGATAATGGTGATATATTCCCCGAAGCCGACCTGGCCCAGGTAGCGGGTCATCAGCGCCACAGCGGCGAGTCCCAGAACCACCGAGACCAGTTTACTCGCGGTCTGGACAATAGTATTGTAGGCGACTTTTGCGGATAAGCGCATGGTTTTTATTTTAAGCTAAATTTGGTATAATAATAATAACACTTATATACACGAATATTATGCGAGTATCACGAATTACGAATCATTATGATCGTTATTAGCGTCATTCGCGTACTATTCGTGTCATTCGTATTATAATAATAATTATAACACAAATACTATGAAATTTACTAAATTGATCAGGCGCTCGTGCGCGGCGATTTCCGGGCTCTTAATTTACTTCTTTTTTTTGAAAATTCCGGCCGCCTGGGCGTCTTTATGGGACGTGGTTAACCAGAAGAATCAGATGGAAAAAATCGGCGGCTCCTTCGGTTCCCCTTCCGGTAACCCGACCGATCCGCGCCAGATTACCGTGAATGTGATTAAAGTGTTTTTAAGCGTAATGGGCATAGTGTTCGTGATATTGATTATCATTGCCGGCTTTAAATGGATGCTGGCCGGCGGCAGCCAGGATAAGATCTCTGAAGCCAAATCGCAGATCCGGTCGGCCATCATCGGCCTGGTAATTATTATTTGCGCCTGGAGCATCACCTATTTCGTCACCAGCTATCTTCTCTGCGCCGCCGATAATTCCTGGGTCTGGTGCGGGGCAAATTGAATTTTGACTGATTATAGTCTTCAACATATGAGTTATATTGTTAAAATCCTGGCGGTGCTGATCGTTATCGTATTTATTGTCTTCCTGTTCAGCCGCGGCCGGGTCTATCCGCCAGACGAACTCAGCTACGGAGTGACTTTTTCCGATATCGAAGCGACGGCCCTGGGCCTCAATTGGCAGGAAACTTTTCTCGCCATCCTCAACGACTTAGGCGCGAAAAAACTGCGCTTACCCGCCTATTGGAGCGAGATCGAGGCGGTGAAAGGCGGCTACCGCTGGGATACCCTTGACTGGGAGCTCGACCAGGCCGGCCGGCGCGACAGCGAAATAATCCTGGCAGTGGGAGGGCGCCTGCCCCGCTGGCCCGAATGCCATTTCCCCGACTGGGCGCAAACGCTTACGCGATCGGAGCGGGAGAAAAACCTCCTCGCATATATCGAAGCGACGGTTAAGCGCTACCGCGATAACGGGCATATCACCGCCTGGCAGGTGGAGAATGAGCCCTTCCTGCCGCATTTCGGCGAATGCCCGCCCCTTAACCGCGGCTTCCTGGACGAAGAGATCGCGCTGGTAAAGAGCCTGGACGACCGCCCGATCGTAGTGACCGATTCGGGCGAACTGTCTTTCTGGGTCTCGGCCGCGGGCCGCGCCGATATTTTCGGCACCACAATGTACCGCGACACCTATTCGCGCGTATTAAAGCGCTATATCCATTATCCGATTGCTCCCGGCTTTTTCCGGTTCAAGAAGAACCTGGCCGCCCTGTTCGCCCATCCGCAAAAATGGATCGTGATCGAACTGCAGGCCGAGCCCTGGGCGCCGGTACCGTTCCAGGAAGTCAGTAAAGAGGAGCGCGACAGGACCATGAACCTGGA
>CAZYKS010000051.1:5101-6478 GCA_964648375.1 uncultured Gammaproteobacteria bacterium
GAGTTATGGGTTATTGGTACAATAAAATTTATAATAATTTATTAGCATGGCTACGATTATTAGACTCGAGGATTTAGAAGCTTGGCAGGAAGCGAGGAAATTGTGTAGAGGTATTTATGAGATTACAAAAAATTATCCGAAAGAAGAAAAATATAATTTAGTGAAACATTTAAGGGAAAGTGGACGGGGCGTGATGGGGAATATTGGAGAAGGATTCGGCCGATATTTTTTTAAAGCCAGTATGCAGTTTTATGACATCGCTAAAGGATGTTTATTCGAAATTAGGAGTGATATATATTTAAGCTATGATAGCGTATATATAGATAAAATCGTTTTAAATAAATTTATAAAACAAATCGATTTGGTTAACGACAAAATCGGAGGCTTAATCGGACAAACGAAAATACAACTAAGAAAATAATTCAAAACTCAAAGTATAATATAACTTATAACCCATAACTCATAACTCGTTTTTAAAGCGAATATTCGCATTTAACAAAAGATGGCTAAACAAACTAAACAATATTCAATCGGCATCGACGTGGGCGGCACCAAGATGAGCGCGGTGTTGTTCGACGGAACTAAGGTGATTGCCGATTACATCCTGGCTACCCCAACCGACGACCTTGAACATTTTTTGATCATGATGAAGGCGCTGGTGGAGCCGCTCGAAGAGCGGGCTAAGATCGATAAAGTAAAGATAAAGGGCCTAGGCCTCGGGATCGCGGGTGTAATTAACTATGCGGAAGGCCGTATTCTTAATTCCCCGAATCTGACGATACTAAACGGCGTTAAGATCGTAGAGCAGGTAGAAGCGTTTTTAGGCGTTAACGCAGTCCTGGATAACGACGCCAACGCTTTCGTACGCGCTGAAGCGACTATCGGGGCGGCGAAAGATTTTAAAAACGTCTACGGAGTAATTATCGGAACCGGTATCGGTGGCGGCTGGTGGATAAACGGGGAGGTCTATAAGGGCGCGCACGGCGGGGCGGGCGAGCCGGGCGAGATGATTATCGATATGGCGAGCGGTCTGGCCCTGGAAAAAATGTACCATCAGGTGGCGCAGAACAATCCGGGTAAACTGGCCCAGGAAGCTTTTCGTGCTGATCCCTTAGCCGAGCGCGCATTCGAAGAGATCGGGCGGTATCTCGGGATTGCACTCGCGAATATCGTTAACCTGATCGATCCGGAAGTATTCGTTTTGGGTGGCGGGGTAATGGAATCGGCCAATTTGTTTCTGCCGGAATTGAAAAAGACCATGAAGGCGCATATTCAGTCTTCGGAATCCGCGAAAAAGATCAAGGTTATGAAAGCGAAACTAGGTCAGCAGGCCGGTGCCATCGGGGCGGCGCTGCTGGTTTAAGTTGTGTTTTAAAA
>CAZYKS010000052.1:0-6330 GCA_964648375.1 uncultured Gammaproteobacteria bacterium
TATGCTGGTATACTATGAAAATTATGGCTATATCGGAGATGCCATAAACCGGGAAAAACCGCTCAAGAAATGGAAACGCGAGTGGAAAATTAAACTAATAGAGAAAGACAATCCGACCTGGTGGGATTTATTCAAGGAAATAACGTAAGCTCTGCCAGCCGTGGATTCCTGGTCCCGGCCAGGAATGACAGAAGTGGGTGTTTTACAACCCCAAATTGTAAGCGAAAATCCACATTTTTACCTCCAAAAATTTTATCAAAATTTTATAATTCTTTTAAGAAGATTTAATGCGGTTTATGATATAATTATTTTAAAGGGAAAGGCCTTATAAATGGAGGCCCTGGCCGTACATTCGCGGTTGGGGCCTCCATTGCGTTTAAAAAAATGTAGGCGAACAAACGTTTGTTCGCCTACATTTTTTAAGCGCTTATTATCAAATATTTTTATCTCCCTGCCCGCGACAGTACCGTCGCGATCGTTTTTAAAATAATCGAGAGGTCGAGATAGAGCGAACGGTTCTTGATATAGTAGAGGTCGTATTGCAGTTTTTTCATGGTGTCTTCGTAGGAAGGGGAATGGTATTCGCCCGAGATCTGGTCCCAGCCGGTGAGGCCGGGCTTGACCAGCGCCCGTTCGCGGTAAAACGGTACCACTTTAACGAGATTTTCCACGAGTTCGGGGCGCTCCGGGCGCGGCCCGACGAAGCTCATGTCGCCGATAATGATATTCAGGACCTGCGGCAGTTCGTCGATGCGGGTGGTGCGCAGGAAATTCCCGAATCCGGTGATGCGCGGATCGTTAGACTTCGTAGGCGAGCGGTCGTTGCCGCTTTCGCGCATAGTGCGGAATTTAACCAGCCTAAACGGGCGGTTGTTCTTGCCGAGCCGGGTGCTTAAGTAAAACGCCGGACCCGGGCTTTCGAGCTTGATCACGATCGCGATCAGGACCCAGAACACGGCCGTGGCCAGGAGGATAACGGCGGCCAGGACGATATCGTAGATGCGCTTGATCGAATTGAACCAGCCTTTCGAGCCCTCGCTCAGGTTTTCTAAAAACCACATCTGGTTGATATCCTCGATCGGGATCTTGCCGGTGATATTTTCGTAAAAATTCGGCAGGTTCAGGTAGTCGATCTTTAAGGGCAGGCAGGCGAAGAGCGAATCCCTGAGCGCCGGGGACTGGTGCGGGTCGGAAGTCAGTACGATCGCGGTAACTTTATTTTCGGTAATGACCTTATCGAGGTGCGCGTAGCCGTCGATAATCGGGATCGCCGCGGGCGCGTCCTGCCCGCCGCTTCTAAGCGGCAGCCGGTCCTGCCGGAAATGGTCGCTATCGTTGTCGCGGTCATTCACCGCGAAGCTGACCGCGTAGCCGAGATGCGGCTTGGCGGCGAGCTCCTGAGCCAGCTCCTGAGCCAGCTTGTTATAGCCGATGATGGCGATATGGCGGCGGGGCAGGTAGGACTTTAACAGCCGGTTATAGAATTGGCGCCAAAGGATGAAGAAGATATAAAAAATGACGATAAATATGAAAAGATTCCTTTTCGGCGCGATCGGCAGGGCCGGATTGATGTAAAAATACGAAACCGCTACGAGCGCCCCGGCCAGGAAGGCTTCGGCCGTACGCTGGAAGAACTTCGTGTTGTTCGCGGCCAGGTGCAAGTCATAGAGGTTGGCGATATAAAAAACCAGTAGCCAGCCGATAAAAATTATCGTAAACGGCACCACGTGCTTCTGCCAGTCGCCGCCGAACGGGTCGGTGCGGTAGCGCAGGAGCAGAGTGAGATAAAGGGAAAGGTATAAAACCAGGATATCGCCTATAAGCAGGGAAATTTTTTTCAGTTTATTATGCATACTCCACTAATATAACAGAAAAACCGAGATTAGGCAAGGGCAGGATTAACTAAAGCCCCTCAGAGGCCCGCGGGCCTCTGAGGGGCTAATTCAGGCATAATTTCATTTATCGCCGCAATCACATGCAGGCGCGATTCCGAAACTGCGCCTTCAGGGAAATGACAATAAATATTTTTGCATTTATGTAATTTTAATGCTATACTTTAAGCAAATTATGAAAAATAATTCGCCGCGTCCGGCGATTAACGCTGCCGGCGCCGATAAAGCCGGCGGCCGCGTTAATTGGCCTTTAATCGGCAACCACCATATCAAATCTTTCCTGATCGAATCCTTTTTCAGGGACAACATGGCCGGGACCTATATTTTCCACGGTCCGGACAACCTGGGCAAGACCACGGCCGCGGTATTTTTCGCGAAGATCCTCTTATGCGAACAAAACCGCCAGGACAGCGGGATATTGCCGTGCGGCCAGTGCCCTTCCTGCAGGCAGTTTCGGCTATTGACCGCGAAAGACCGGGAGCCTGAGGACGATGGCGAATCCGATTCCGGCCAGGAAACGATCAGTTCGCACGGCGATTTTCACCTGGTGAAAAAGGAAAAAGACAAGAAAAACATTTCGATCGAACAGGTGCGGGAAATCATCAAGATCCTGGGCATGAGCTCGTTCTTGAACTCATATAAGATCGGGATCATCAAGCACGCGGAAACCCTGAGCGAAGCCGCGGCTAACGCGCTCCTTAAGACCCTGGAAGAGCCGAAGGACAAGGTCGTCGTGATCCTGATCTTGTCGGACCTGGAAAAACTGCCGCTAACGATACAATCGCGCGCCCAGCTCCTCGAATTCAAGCCGGTCCGGTTCGAAGACATTTACGAATATTTGATCGGTGATAAGAAAATTCCGCGCAGCCAGGCCCGCAATATTTCGCGCCTGTCCCTCGGGCGTCCGGCCCTGGCCATGAAATTCCTCGAAAACCGCGATTTTTTCGATACTTATGTTTCCCGCATGCAGGTGTTCCTGGATTTTTTCGGGCATGACATTAATGAAAGGATCAAAGCGATCGATGCTATCCTGCCCCGCGGCTTAAGCGGCCTGGAGCAGGCGGCCATCGCGCGGCGGCTCCTCGAGATCTGGCAGGGAGTAGTCCGGGATATGGCGCTGGTCGGCCTGGGAAACCGCGACCTGACCCAGCACGAGCTGGCTGAAGACCGAATCGCCGCCTTAAGCGGCAAATACCCGCCGGCTAAGCTATTCGGCCTTTTCGACCGGATCGAGCAGGCCGGCGCCTACCTCGACGCCAACGTCAGCCCGAAACTGGTGCTCGAAAATGTGGCGATGAATATTTAACGGTAATTTGTAATTTGTAATTGGAAATTTGGAAACCAGCCGATATCGTTTTAGCAAATATCCAAATTACCAATTACAAATTACCAATTACCGGTTTCATTAAAAAAATCATATGTCCAAATTAAAATTAAGCTTCCTAATTATCGGTTTAGCGTTATTAACCTCCGGCTGTATCAGCATCAAGACCGGGAGCGGCCCGAATACACCGAGCACGACCGATGCCGGCGTTTTTAAGACCGTTGACATGGGCGATACCTGGGCGCAGAAAGTGCAGGTCGAGACCGTAGGCGGGCAAGTCGCCACCATCGCCAAGCTGGGAGTAAGCGCCCTGGCGCTTGATCCGAGCGACCATAACGCGCTTTATTACGGCAGCCTGGGCAATGGTTTATTTTACAGTTATGACGCCGGGTCAGGCTGGACCAAGGTAACGAGCCTGCCCACTGCCACGATTCAGGCGGTAGCGGTCGACCCGGGGGATAAATGCGTGATTTACGCGTCTACCGGCAATAAGGTATTCCGCAGTGATGACTGCAGCCGCACCTGGGCGCAGGTATTCATCGATAGCGACACGAAACTGACGGTCCCGGCGATCGCGATCGATCCCGCAGCGCCGGCGAACGTATATATCGGCACCAGCCGGGGGGAACTTATCCATAGCCCGAATAAGGGCGCAAGCTGGACCACCCTACAGCGCCTGGGAGGCGTTTTGAGCGATATCGCGATCGATACGATTGACAGCCGCAACCTGTTCGCGGCCGTCGAAAAGAAGAGCCTGTTCCGCTCGCGCGACGGGGGCGTTAACGTCACCAGCCTCAAGAATTCCCTGAAGGATTTTTCCAATGCGAGTACGATTAAGGATATCGCCCTGGCGCCCGGCCATCCCGGCCTGGTGTTTATCGCTACCGGCTACGGAATCCTGAAATCTTCGGATTACGGGGACAGCTGGACCGCGCTCGAGCTGATCCCGCCGGAGAAGAAAACCGACGTGAATGCGATCGCGCTTAACCCGGATAATGTCGATGAAATTTATTATATCACCGATAATACCTTTTACCGCACCGCCGACGGGGGGGTGACCTGGACCCCGAAAGCCCTGCCGACCGCCCGCACCGGCGTAAAACTGCTCCTAGACCCGAAAGACCCGAAAATATTATATCTGGGGGTAACGGCGGTACCGGCGAAGTAAATAGACAACAGTAAACAGTAAGCAGTAAGCAGACGGCAGAAGACTATATCCTATGTCAAAACCAAGCATTCATCATTTCACCCACCTGATCGCGTGGCAGAAGAACCATAAAGTCGTTTTAAAAATTTATCAAATTACCAAGAAGTTCCCAAAAGAGGAATTATTTGGCATTATTAGCCAATTGCGAAGAGCCGCCAGTTCTGTAACTGCCAATATCGCCGAAGGCTATGGACGGTTTCATACTAAAGACAGGATTCGCTTCTACCTGCAATCGCGCGGTTCCAATACCGAACTGCAAAACCATATCATTTTAGCCCATGACCTCGGATATCTGAACAATGAAGAATATGAACAATTAAAGGTGGAAATATTCGAAGGCTATAAAATCATTTGTGGCCTGATAAAAAGCACGGCGGACAATATATAATAATATTTTTCAATATTTATTCATTAATTTATTAATTTCTATCTGCCGTCAGCTTACTGTTTACTGTTTACTAATATTAATATCTATTTAATAATTAAATGCAAAAATATGAATAATTACATCGATGACAAGCGGGCCGAATTCGATAAGGCGGTCGAATTTTTCAAAAACGATATCGCCACCCTGCGGACCGGCCGGGCTAACCCGCTTATGCTTGAGGGGATATTAGTTGAGGCTTACGCCGCTAAAACGCCGTTGAACGGCATGGCTTCGATCACCGTTCCGGACGGCAAGAGCCTCCTGGTTACCCCCTGGGACAAGAACATCATTAAAGACATCGAAAAAGCGATTGTGGCGGCGGAATTGGGCATGGGGGTGGTCAACGAAGGCGATAAGGTGCGGCTGACCTTGCCGCCGGTAACGGAGGAGAACCGCAAAGAGCTGATCAAGCGTTTGAACGAAAAAATGGAAGCCGCGCGTATTACTATCAGGCAGATCCGGGAAGAAGTGAAAGACGCGATCGAGAGCGCGGAAAGCGGCAAGGAAATCAACGAAGACGATAAATTCCGCTTCATAAAAAAACTTGACGAAGAAGTGAAAAAGATTAATGATGAATTAAAGGAAATGCGGGATAAAAAGGAAGAGGAGATTATGACGATATAATTTAAGAAATGCAGATCGATGACATATGGATTTTACGGGATAATTATGCCCAATTACTAATTACGAATTACTATTAATCAATTTATTTTTTACTCTGTTATATGGTATTAACTATAGTCACATTCGTAATCGTTCTCGGCGTCCTCGTTTTCGTCCACGAACTCGGGCATTTTCTGGTGGCGCGGAAATTCGGCGTACGGGCGGAGGAATTCGGCTTCGGCTTTCCCCCGCGGATTTGGGGGGTATATAAGAGTAAAGAAGGGAAATGGAAGCAGGTCAGGGGCAAGCGCGAGGTTAAAGACGCGGCCGACACCATTTTTTCCCTGAACTGGATTCCCCTGGGCGGTTTCGTAAAGTTAGGGGAAGATGACGCTAAAAGCGACGATCCCGGCCATTTTATCAACCAAAAAATCTGGAAACGGTCGCTTATCCTCATGGCCGGGGTATCTATGAATATCATATTGGCGGCGGTATTGATCATCGCCGGGCTGATGGTCGGTCTGCCCCAGGCGCTGGACAACGTCAGTCCCCACGCCCACGTTACCAATCCCCAGATCCAGGTAGTTGAAGTCTTGCCTGACTCTCCCGCCCAGCAGGCGGGGGTGAAGATGGGGGATATTATCGTATCGATCGACAATAACGTGTTTACCAATACTCCGGATCTGCAAAATTACGTGAATGACCATGCCGGCACGGCGCTCAATTATATCCTTAAGCGCGGCCAGGAGGATATCCCCTTAACTATTACCCCGACGGTCCGGCCGGAAACCGGCCAGGCCGGCATCGGTATCGCGATCGCCGATACGGGGCTGGTTTCTTACCCCTGGTACATCGCTGTCTGGGAAGGGCTGAAAAC
>CAZYKS010000053.1:0-6293 GCA_964648375.1 uncultured Gammaproteobacteria bacterium
CGAGTACGAAAACCATCGCCGGCGCCATGTTCCTCGCGGCGCTGGCCGTAACCGCATACGGCGCCTACCATGCCCGCGACCTGAAAATAAAAAATTTTGATGTAGCCATAAATAACCTGCCGCCAGCCTGGCAGGGCAAAAAAATCGTGCAAATTTCCGACCTGCATCTGGGCGCTATTTTAAACCGGAATTATGCCGAAAAGATCGTGGATAAGATCAACGCGATCGCTCCCGCGGCGGTATTCATTACCGGCGACTATTACGACGGCACCAGCCCGCTTCTCGACCATCTGGCCGCGCCGCTCGACCGGCTTAAAACCGATAACGTCTATTTTATCCCGGGCAACCATGAGTCCTATATCGGCATGGACAAGGTAGCGGCGGCACTGGCGGAAACGAAAGTGAAGCTGCTCCGGAACCAGATAGTCGATATGGACGGAATTGAAGTCATCGGCCTGGATTATCCCGCTTATGGGGAAAAGCCCGATTATACCCCGATCTTCAGTCAAATAGATAAAAACCAGGCCAGTATTCTTTTGAACCACGAACCGCGCTTGCAAATACTGGCGAAACAGTATAATATCAATCTGCAGCTGGCCGGCCATACCCATGCCGGGCAATTCTTTCCGTTCAATTTCTTTACCCGCCTGATCTTCGATAAATACCAATACGGATTTTACCGGGAAGGCGATTACAATATCTACACCACCAGTGGCAGCGGCACCTGGGGCCCGCCCCTGCGCGTCGGCAGCGATTCCGAAATCGTAATATTCACATTAAAATAAAAAAGTTAAAATAACGATATACTCAAAAAACTAAAAAGGAGGTCAAGTGAAATATTTCCTAGACAAAGAATACGAAAATGAAAATAACAAACTGGAAAAATGGAAAGCGAGGTACAATAAAAAAGTAAATATTGAAACCCAAAATACTCTTACAGTAATCCTTTTAATAATCTTCATTATTTTGATAATAACCGCTCTTAATCTTCCCTTTTTCCAATAACCAGGCCGTGTCCGGCAAATAAAAAAGTGCGAAGTCTAATGACTCGCACTTTTAAATTTATATCAAACTGATTTAAATCGTAAAAACGCAAACGGGCAAATAACAGAAGGTCTGTTTACTGTTTACTGTTTACTGTTTACTGTTTACTGTTTACTGTTTACTCCCGTCCGATTTATTTCATTGCGTTCCGACAGTCGTCCTCGCAGCTGAAGGCCTGCTCCCCTGACAAATCTTCGCATTCGTTCACACAGGCGACGCATTGGTCGAATTTATCGTTCGGCACCATCTGGCATTCGCCGTTAAAGACCTCGCAGACCGCATACTGTCGGCAAAAATCCCCGAGCTGGTAGATCTCGTTGCAGACTTCCGGTACGTCCGGCCCGCAGGTAATATCATATCCGTGGCAGCTCTCAATCCCGCATTTCTCTTCGCCGGATGAGGCCGTACCTTGATCCGGTGTTGGCGCCGGCGGAACGGTATTATCCGGTTCATCAGGAGGCAAAACCATCATTCCCGGTTTGGACGGTACTGCGGGAGCGGAATCGTCCGCTGTTTTATCCGTTGATTTCGAACATCCGGAAACCAGCATCAGGCCCGCGACCAATATTATTGTAAGAAAAACCGATTTTTTCATATTATTATCGTTATTTCCAGTATAGCGCCAAATAGAATTTAACACAACAGCTGAATGGCCGGCAAGGACCAACCTGACCGACGGAAAAGAGCACCTAAAAAAACCAGGCGCTCTTTTTATCTTATTTTTCCTATTTATCTTATTTTTTAATATCCCGTTAAATTACCGTTCAAACCGGATAGTGGTCCTGATCTCGCGCGGCCCTACCGACTCTTCCGCGCCCTTGACCGCGCCCGGCGCGGCATTCGGCAGTATCTCCACCGCCGGGGTTTCCGAAGACTGGGTCCCCTCTTTCATGAGCGGCATCGGCCGCGGGATTCCGGCTGGCGGGTTCATTTCATCAAGCAAGTCCTTGGCTAATGGCACGACCACGTTCTTCCGGCTAAAATCAGCCCCTAATTCGGTCTGGTTTTTTACCGGGAAAACCAAGGCGGGAATATAGAGCTCTTCGCTGCTGCCGTCAGTCTGGTTGTATTTCCAGTACTGGACCAGTCCCGGCTGGGGAGTACCCAGCTCGACGGTCACGGTCTTATCCGCCCCTTCGTAGCGGTAATTGGGCCAGACCCCGCCCTTTTCGGCCAGATCCGTGATCTTGGCGCTGTCGTTTATGACCGCATAATCGGAACTCTCGAACGTTTGCGGCTTTAAGGAATGCAGGCTGGAAACTTTATCATAGCGGATATCGACGCCGACATACATACCGGTCGGGTTGCCGCTCTGGTCATATGCCATCTGCCCATCGATGATATAGGGATAAACTACGGCCATCTCCTCCGGAATATAGACTTGCGACTGGTCCGGCGCCTGCGCGTAATAAAGGCGCCATTGGTCCTGCACGAACGGTTCCCCGTAGTCGCCCGCATCAATGCCGTACTGGTCGAGAAAGCCTTTGGCAATCGACAATATCTTATCGTCGGTGGGAACATCGCTGATGCTGAGTCGGTATTGGTTATAGCAGGCCTGGTCCCGGCATTGGTTTTCCGGATGCGGCCATTTCTGCCAGTTCTGGCTGATATCGAGCGTATTATCGGTGAAATTGAGATAAAGCGAATAGCCGAAATCCCGGTTTTCGTTCAGGTTCAGGTTCGCCAATTCCGCGTTCTCGAACCGGGACAAGTCGATCGTGCCGAAATTGAACCCGGTCACCGTTTGCGCCAGAGCCTGCGCGCCCGCGGGGCTGGTTACGCGCTTATATACCGGCATGGTATCCCGGTCGATCGTTATATCATCGCCGGTATAAACATATTTATAATCGGTCATGTACGAGGGCGGCATAATTCCGATTTTCGCCGAAGCGGATGAATCGGGCGCAGGCGCGGCCATCCCTCCTCCCCCGCCCGAGCCTGCCGGTACGGACGCCTGTCCCAGGGCGGAATCGGTCGTAAATCCGCTTTCGTTTTGCATCGGCGCAACTTCGCGGCCGCCCGCACCCAGGCCCTGGGAATCGCCAGAAGCCGCGCTGCCGTCGGTAATCGAGCCGAAAGCATGGTCGTCTACCCGGGTCACTCCGCTTTTGAACAGAGAGGCCGGCGCATTGGAATTCAGTGCCAATTTTCCTCCTCTCCCGGAAAAAATCAGGGGCAGGATAATAATCAGCATGATCGCCGCTCCGGCCAGCGCATAGGCGAAGCGATTAGCGAGCAGCCGGAAAAACCGGTTCATACCCTCATCCGCCGGCATCGCCGCTGTTTTAAAATGTTGCGCTTTTTCCATCAATTCGCTTTTCAACTTAGCCGCGAACGCTTCGTCATACCGGCTGTCCGGTTTGGCATTCATTAACGTCCGCGCCAACATGGTTAATTCTTTTTCATGCTGTTTCAACTCGGGATCGAGATTAAATAAGTCATTTAAAATTTGGCTGATAAAATTGTCCATATTTTTAATTTAATTACTTACTGTAAATTATACGAAATTTCAATTGAAAAGTAACTTTCACCCACGAATTTACAAATTTATTTAGAGGGGGCAGAAGGCTAATAAGGCAAAGAGGGTTAGACGGTAATTGATTTTACCATCCCCCTCCCTTCTCTTGCCTTCTCGAGCCTTCTAACCCTTCTTATCCGATTCGTATATCCGTAATTAATTCGTATTTAGTAAACTAGATTCGCGTTAATAGAAACGATACGAAAACAGCAAGCGGCATGTCTGCCCGCAACTTTCTTACTACCCGGGAGAATTTCATCTTGGCGGCGTCTTCGCTCCTGCCCGTAATTTCGGCGATTTCCTTATAGCTGAGGCCCTGCCAGACGCGCAGGATAATTATCTCCCGCTGGTCCGGTTTCAGTTTGTTCAAATAATCATCGACCTGTTCCAGCTTCTTTTTCGTATCCAGGTCGCGCTCAGGGTCGTCATTGCCGGATAAGTCCCAGATATCCTCGATATCGGTTTCGTGCTTTTTCGTGCGGTAATGGTCGATTACGGTATTGCGCGCGATTTGGTAAAGCCAGGCCTGGAAAGTGCCCTTAGCACAATCGAAACCGTGGATTTTTTCCAGCACTTTCGTAAATGTCACGCTGGTCAGGTCTTCGGCGGTTTCCTTATGCTGGGTCTTATAATAAATAAAATCGTATATTTTGCGGATATACTTATCATAGAGTGCGCCGAATTCATCCGGATTGCCCTTTTGACAATTTTCGATAATCCTGTTATCGCTCATATTAGCGGATAAATTAAAATCTTACTTCTATTATGGAGGATAAATTTGTCTTTGTAAATATTACGATGGGATTAGAATATAGTAACGTATTAAATTAAAAAATAGGTCCTGATTTAATCCGAATCTACGAATACTATCCGAATACTACAAATTTAAATTTATCCGAATAACCTCATGTTCTTCAACAGTTTAATAAATACCATCATGCCATTCGGATTATTCGAATTAGGGGCATTCGGATAAAATTCGTAGATACGGATTATAAACATACATAATTACCTTGTTCTGCTTATCTTAAAATGGTAAAATGATTATACTATGGAAAAAGGTGAAAAAACCAACAACCTGCCCCTGATCCTCCTGATCCTGGATGGCTGGGGTATCGCTAAGCCGAATAAAGGCAACGCGGTGGCGCTGGCGCATACTCCGACTATGGACGGCCTGGTCCGCAAGTACGCGAGTACGAAATTATACGCACACGGCCGGCATGTCGGCCTGCCCCGCAACCAGGTCGGCAACAGCGAAGCCGGGCATGTCAATATCGGCGCCGGCCGCCTGGTAGTACAGGACGCGGTTAAAATCACCAAAAGCATCAGTGACGGCACTTTTTTCAAGAATTCCGCGTTCCTGGGTGCTGTTCGGCACGTGAAAAAGCTTTCGTCGAAAGTCCATATTATGGGCCTATTATCCAACGGCCAGAGCCCCCATAGCGACCCGGAACATCTTTATGCTATAGTCGATCTGTTAAGGCAAAACGGCATCGAAAATATCCATCTTCATCTCTTCACCGACGGCCGGGATTCGCCCAAATACGCGGCCCTGAACCTGATCGACGATCTCGAAAAACGGGTCGGTATTTACGTGAAAACCGCCACTATCATGGGGCGCTACTACGCCATGGACCGTAAGAAGAGCTGGACCAACACCGAAATCGCCTATAACGCCATAGTCCTCGGAGAGGGACGGGCCGCTAAGACCGCGAAAACCGCGATTACCCAGGCGTACAACCGGGGCGAGAGCGACGAATATATCCAGCCCTATATCATCGGTACCGCCGGACAAGCCGGAATTAACGACGGCGATTCGATCATCTTTTTCAATCTCCGTTCGGACCGCGCCCGCCAGCTCACGAAAGCGTTCGTCCAGAAAGATTTTAACGCGCTTAATAAAGGCGCGTTCAAGCGCAAAAAGATCCTCCAGCATCTCTATTACGTGGCCATGACCGATTTCGGCCCGGACCTCGACGATATCCTGACGGCCTATCCCTCGATGGACCTAAAGGAGACCCTGCCGATGCGGCTCAAGGAACTGAAACAGCTCTATATTGCGGAAACGGAAAAATACGCCCATGTCACCTATTTCTTTAACGGCGGCTACTCCGGCACGGTCGCGGGCGAGGACCATCTTTTAATCCCCTCGCCCAACGTCAAGTCATACGACGCCACCCCGCCGATGAGCTCGATTAAACTCGCCAAAACCGTGATCGACAACCTTAAAAAGGGACGGGGCAAAAGACCGAAATACGACGTTACTGTCCTTAATTTCGCCGCGCCCGATATGGTCGGCCATACCGGCAATCTTACGGCCGGAATAGCCTGCTGCAGTGCGGTCGATAGATGTGTGCGCGATATCGTCAAAGCCTATCTGAAAAAAAACGGCACGGTCCTGATCACCGCCGACCATGGCAATATCGAAAAGATGGTCAACCTGGCGACCGGTGAAGTCTACACCGAACATACCACCAACCTGGTACCCTTCATTATCGTCAACCATAAATTCAAACACAAAAAAAAGCTCCGCTCCGGCGGCGCCTTATGCGATATTTCCCCCACTATCCTGAAACTGCTCGACCGGAAAAAACCGAAAGAAATGAAAGGCAAGCCGTTGTTCTGAGTTAACTAATAATATTTTTTCCATAAATAAACCCCTGCCTCGGTTAAATCCGGTGCAGGGGTGGTTTTTATACTAAATTATTCCAGTTCAGTGGTTGCGGGCGGC
>CAZYKS010000054.1:0-6198 GCA_964648375.1 uncultured Gammaproteobacteria bacterium
CCTTACGCGTATACTGCGCTAGGGCTTTTTTAAAATTTCGTCTTTTTTCGTCAAGTTCGTGTGTTCACAATAGTAAGTCGGGGTGCAGATATAGGTAAGCGTACTCTGATAGTCGCCGGCTTCCTGCAGGGAAGCGATCTGGGCTGAATAAGCGACGAAAGCTTCTCCGATATCCTGGGAATTGCCGTCGGACGGACCGTCATGATGCATAATTGCCATCGGATCGGTGCCGTTCAGACCGGCAAAATGAGCCGCGCCTCCACCGTTGTAAAAATCGTTATAGCCGCCGAGTGAACTCAGGTCAGTATCATCAGAAGTCAAGCCCATATGGCCGTAGGTGTTGTATTGATCCATCGTGTTCAATGGCGATTCCCATCCACGGGCTGTAGTAGTACCGCTACCATCAGGCGAATTGTCGAAACTGTTAATGGTAGCACCACCGTCGCTCAAGAGTTCATGGTCCTGTTCGACCGTTACCGTATAGCCGTCGTCAGCGTTCGTAGTTACGTTCAATTTTTGGCACACGGTTGTGGTAGCGTTGACTACTAAAGTACCGAACGGAGTTGACGTCGATGTGGTGGTATTGTCACAAAGAATACCGTTTACCGTTTTGGCATCGGTGTCAGCAACGCCTGTAACCGTAAAATTCAGGGTTGAAGCAACGCGCGCTGTCATCGTGACTTTGTCGATAATAAATACCCTGATTTCAATCCGTTCCAGAATCGCACCGGTGTCGTCGTAATTATAGATCGTAATCACTTTCGTGCCGGTAGTGTCGGGATTAGTGGTGTCGGTAATCTCTACCTGCGTGCTCGTAGCCGAAATATCACCGGTCATGCGACAATAAATGTCGGTACCGAAGGCGTCTTCTGTCATATTAGCCGCTCCGTATCCGCAGGTTTCACTGGTAGTCGCTAAATCAGCGAAGCCGGCCGGCAGATCTATTAGCCAATAGCCGCCATTCGGCGTGGTAGTGCCGGTGGTAAACGTAACGGTATGCGTTACCCCGGACACGAATGGCTTGGAATCGCTTAGGAGGTCGCGCGCGTCCTTGATCGAGCCGATAGCCTGGGCTTTGGGCGTTAAGGGCACGTAGCCGTACATGGCTATGAGCGTAACCATAAGGATCGCGATTAAGATTTTTTTTGAATGTTTGCTTTTCATAAACTTTTATTATTTATTTATTTTTAAGCATTAATTTCATAAGGCTGTTTCCGGAAATAATCGGTCGTTAATACGGTATTAACAATTTTTCTGACTTCTTCTTTTGAGTAATATCGCCATCCGCGCGTGTCCCGCTTAGCCTGGGGAATCAGCCCTTCCTTTTCCCAGCGGATCAGAGTGGTTTTATCCCGATCGATCTTGTCTTCGATATCTTTCAAACGATATTTTTTATCACTCATATATTTATCTTTATTTTTAGTTTGTCTTCCCTTTATCTAATATTCAACCGGCTGCCAAGTTACTGACCAAGGGGCTGCAGCCCCTTTCGCAATCCTGGTGGCTTATTGTCGAATAAGATATGGAGGAAAACCTGCCTGCGCACACTCTCTGACAGCTGAGTGTAAACAGGGGTTCGACCTTTGTTTTTATTTAAATTTCCGGCATACTCATGTTCTCTTCTCCTCTTTAAAAACAAGACAACCTGAATATGCTATATAAATTAATGAATTGGTAAAGTACAAAAAAACTTTTTCGCTATAAAGCAAAAAAGTTCGAATTAAGTTCGAAATATATTCGATTCGCTATTTTGATGGTTTTTGTTTTTTGCATGACCAATCTTGGCTATGCAAAGGGATGCTTTTGTTTTTCGCGCTATATTGCTATAGCACTATCTTATTTATATTATACATCAAATATTGGTCTTGGTCAATTATACAATTATCATAAAGAAATTATAATATTAATAATTAAAATTATTTAATATTAGCTAATTAATTATTTTAATAACTTCTTACTAACAACCTTATCACCAGGTTATAATTTTTATACACAACTTATCTGATATTCTATCAACATATTTCACCTACTTATGTGGATAACTATCATATTATTTTTAAATGCCGATATTTAAGTTCTTATTTTTCTTTTTATTCTTATTTTTCTTTATAATGCATTTATTTTTCTATTTGTTCAATTAGTTCATTATTCGTTAAATTCGTGTTTATTTATTTTACGCACCTGAACCCCACTGTCTCGCCCGCGTAAGAAGGCGGTAGAACTAAATATACGGAATATTTTCCCGCATCAGCGCCATTATCCCAATATCCGCCCCTAAGCATGCCCCTAAGCCCGGTCTGTTTAATCCAAAAATAATCATTATTATAATTTTCATCCGGCTGGTTCGGGTCGGTCGCGGCCGGCATTCCGGCCGTATCCACTGTCGTGATATAGCCGGAATCAGGCAATTCAATGCCATTATAGCTGCCGTCCCGGGATTCCTCTTTCACCCATTCCCAGACATTACCGACCATATCATACGCGCCAGCCGCTGATTTACAGTTTTTACCGCTTCCGGTAAAGCCCGGCTGGGCGTCCCAATTATCCGCCAGCTGACAATCGTCGCTGGTCCACCCCGTATTATGATCCGGAGTGCCGAGAGCGGCCAGATACCATTCTTCGCTGGTCGGGAGTCGTTTGCCGGCCTTAGCGCAGGCTTCGATCGCCTGGGATTGCGACAGCATACGCCAAGGTACTGCCCCAGCCTGGGAATTCGGCCGGCAGCCATCTGCGGCCAAGTTCATATTCGAATCGGACTGGGAAGCCGGATTGCTAATAGGACAACTTTCGCCAGCTGAAGCTTCATAGCGATCGACACAGAAACTGTTTTTGCCGTTATCGATATACACCATTTCTTCCGGACAAGGGGAATCCCCTGCCTGTTCGCCAGCCGGGGGGTTAGAATATTTATCAAAGGCCTTAACCGCCACGGTCGCTAAAACAATTACGGCTACAGTAATTATTGTTCTTTCTAAAATTCTGGAAAATTTATTTTTAGCTCTAAATATGCTCATATATTAAAGTAGTCGGAGAATATATCTATTATAGGAATTAAACATTTCAATTACGGAACTGATACTTATAGCAGCTTGTTGCTCCTTATTTTTACTTAAATCCCTATTAGTTTATAGATCTTTACAGGCTACTTACCAATTTCCGAATTCCGCATTCCGAATTCCGCATTCTTATCAACTCCATCAAATCTCTTCTCTATCTCCCTATTCCTCTGTTCCTAAATCATAAATTCTAAATCATAAATAATTCTCTAATATGCCGGAATCAATAAATACACGATCTCAGTCTCATAATCGCCGGCCTCCTGCATCCCCGTGGTCTTGATCCGGAAAACGAAATCAATTTTTTCATCGGCTACCGGTATCGGGCTATAGCTGACTTCCTTGTAATCGGGCTCGAACCGGGCATAGCTATTATCCGGCAGAAAGCGCGACGGGGCCGCGCCCGATAAGGTATCGTCGCCGGTATGGTAGCCGAAAGCGCTCGGATCGGGAATGGCCGGCCAGGCGGACGGAGTTTCGTTAGTGCCGGTAACCGGACTGATCGCCTTCCCCCCGCTATCGGTTAAAGCCTGGCGCTCATAAGCGAACAGCCGATAGCCGTTGCCGGCGTTAGTCTGGACGATAAACCGCTGGGCACCGGTTTTTTCCGGGTTGACGCTATTGAGAGAGCCGAAATTGAGCGCATTGGGCGTAGTGGCGATATTGGTAATTATCCCTTCGGTGGTAGTCCCGGACTCAAGGCCGGTAACCGAGTAAGAAAGCTGGCCACTGGCCGTTACCAGGCTGGGGTAAGCGGCGCCGGAATCGAGCGGGACCTCCCGCTTGTTGGTGCGGTCATAAGCGCGGAAATAATAAGCGATACCCGCAGGCGCGCCGTTATTCCTCACCGTAAATTCCCATTCGGCCGCGGTCGAAGACGCATGGGTATAAGTACTCGCCGAAATGCCGGATTCGTTATGGGTAGCGCCCACGCTGGAGTCGTCTAAGACCGTCCCGTCCAGTAGTTCGCCGTCATCGCCGCCCCCATCCGCGTATTCCCAGAGGCTGCTGCTGGCGGATTCGCCCACAGCGCTGACATCTTCGGAAAAATCCGAAAAAGTCGAATACTCGAGCTGCAGCTTGATATTTTCCCCGGCCACACCGGCAGTTTCCCTGACCGTATAGCGCAGTTTCAGGGTGGTACCGGCCATAATCTCATTGGGAGCCGTGTTTTCGGCAGCGGCCGGAGCGCTCGGGGTAACATCGGCGTGATCCTGGTACCAGCGCCAACTACCGGTTTTCGGGGTATAGCTGGTATCGGCCGTGAACACCCCGGAAGAACTGGCCGCATTGCCGTAAGCGTCATAAGCCCACAGGCTGAAATAATATATGGTATTGACCGCCAGGCCGGTGATAGTCGTAGTTGAAGCATTATTATAATCCTGGTAGCCCAGGTTGGGATCGCTCGAGGAAGCGAACAGATAATCGTTTTCGGTTATCGGCGTAGTCGTGGAATAATAGATCCGATATTCGCTGAAATTGGATTCGCTGGTGCTGGCCGTAAAATTGACGGTGACGCTATTGCTTTTCACTTCGTTAAGTGTAAGATCTCCGGGCGCGGTCGGAGCGGTATTGTCGATTATTAGCGAGGTGGTAGCCGGTAAAAACTGGTCGTCGCTCAGGTCGTTAGCCGTCAATCGCAGACAATAGCTCCCGTCAGCCGCTGGTTCATCCAGGTTAGCCAGCCAGTCGAACGCGACCGTATTGGTTGCCGAAGTAATTATCCAGCCGCTGGTAGTGCCGATCTGGTAGGGATAATCATTATCGATCGCGGGATGCCCGTATGTAGCACTAATATTGGCTCCATTTTTATCCAAGGTCGGATCCAGGGGCGATGCGAAATCGCAACTACCCCTAGAATATTCCAGCTTGGCCCGGCTATTATCGCCTTCCTCGTCATATACATCAATTGAAATATCCACGATACCGGAGCCATCGTGCCGTTCGAGTGCGCTATTGAAGCTACTGCCAGGCGGACCTTTTGTCAGGATTTTTAAAGCGGCGGTACCGGAAGCGTTGCCTGCCTGGTCGAAGGCCCATAAACTGAAATAATAATAAGTACCGGGTCTTAAGCCGCTAATCACGGTTGAAGTGGCGCCGTTAAAGTCGATAATACCCAAATTTGGGTCTGAGGTAGAAGCGAAAGCGTATGCATCCGCGGTCACCGGCGTGGAGGTAGCGTAAAATATCTTATATTCCGTAAAATAATCGTCCGTCGTACTGGCTCCGAACGCGATCGCGATCGTGGAGGTAGAGCGTTCGATTAGGGATAGGGGGCCGTGCCCGATAGGCGCGGTCAGATCGGTTTTGAAATTCGGGGTAGTAGTCGAATAAAGCGTCCACTCATCCGCGCACATGCCGTAATCGTCGCAGGCGAGCACCTGCCATTTGAAGCCGGAATAATCCTCGGGCAGGCCGGTGGGGGTAACCGTACCGGTAAAGGGTTCTGTACTATAATCGGCCAGGCTCGAAGTAGCGGTCCAGATCTTACTGGTACAGTTCGAATAGGAAGTAGTTGAGGCGCAGACATCGGCCGGAACCGTGGTGGCGGTAGTAAAGGCCGTGGCCACCGGTAATAGTTCGAAGTACAGGTTCAGTCGCTCGAGCGTATCCGCGTCATAAACTTCGGCCTCAAGCGTGACACTGTCCCCGTAAGTCCATCCGCCGTTTACGATCGCGGCCGTACCACTAGCTTTAAGTTGCACCAGCCCGCTGGCCTGATCCGGCGCGAAATTGGTGATTACCGCGAGTTCGTCCGTGGAACTGGAACGGTTGCCGTAGTGGTCATAAGCGTAAATCACGAAATGGTAAAGGGTGCTCGAAGCCAGGCCGGTGATGGTGGTGGTTGTGGCGTCGTTAAAATCGACCGCTCCCAAATTGGCATCGGAAGTGGAAGCGAAGGCATAATCGCTTTCGCTCACCGGCGTCCCGGTCGCATAGTAAATTATGTATTCCGAAAAATTAGTATCGCTCGAAGTCGCGCCCAGGCCTAAGGTCACGCTTTCGCTCGTCTTCGAAACCAGGGACAGGTCCCCGGGCACGTCCGGCGCGAGCGTATCGATATATAGAGTGCTGGTAGCCGGCTGCACCTGGTCATTATCGTCGATATTATCGTTTACGGTCAGGCGCACGCAGTAATCGC
>CAZYKS010000055.1:0-6176 GCA_964648375.1 uncultured Gammaproteobacteria bacterium
CGCGATACTGCCACGGCCCAGGGCGGATTTTACGTTTTAGAAGATTTATGCCGCCGGCTGAAATGCAAAAAAAGTGAGATCAGGATCGCAGTCCAGGGTTTCGGCAATGCCGGATCCAATTTCGCGCGGATCGCGCACGAGCACGGCTTTAAGGTTATGGCCGTATCGGATTCTCAAGGCGGGATTTATAGTGAAAGGGGACTCGATATCGAAAAAGTGATAAAACATAAAGGAGCGACCGGAGCGGTTAAAGATTTTTCCGGCGCCAAGAATATTACCAACGAACAACTGCTCTTACTGCCGGTCAAGGTCCTGGTGCCGGCGGCGCTAGAGGGCGTGATTACGGAGAAGAACGCCGGCCGGGTCAAGGCCGATATCGTCCTGGAGCTGGCCAACGGACCGACGACCATAAAAGCGCACGAGAAATTAACGAAAAAGGGGAAAATCGTAGTGCCTGACATCCTAGCCAATGCCGGGGGTGTAGTCGTATCATACTTCGAATGGGTACAGAATATCCGGCATTTGTACTGGGACTACGACAATATCCAGGAGCGCTTGAAGAAGCAGATGGTGCGCGCCTGCGACAAAGTCTGGGAAGCGCAGGCGCAATATAATGTCGATTTGCGCACGGCCGCTTATGTGGTGGCGATCGAGAAGCTGGTCAGGGCGTTGAAGGTGAGGGGGGTGTGATAAGGGGTTGCTAGAGGTTGGAAAGGGTAGCAAGGGGTTAGAAGAAGTTGAAAAAGGTTAATAGGGGTTTAAAGAATTTGCTATAAAAAAATTAATCAATTTTTCAATTTTTATAACTTCTAGTAACTTTTAGTAGTTTATTTTAATTTTTTAAGATATGGACATTAAGGATCTAGTCAGTGACGCGAAAAATCTTACGGATTGGGAGTTCGAACGTCGGTTAAATAAGATGGTCAGAGAAAATAGCCGTTATTATAACCTGGATGATAAAAATAAGAAAGTGATTCTGGACCTGGTTAAGAAATATAAACCGAAGTTGAGGAAGGGAATCGGGATTTCAAGTACCAACCTCGACCTTGACCGGTACCGGTTGCGGCGGGACCGGCTTAAGCTCGGTTTAAGCGAAGAGGATTTGAAGGATATGGATGAGTTCATCAAGGGGTTTAAACATTAATTATTATGGATGCTAGCCAACGGCCTACTTTTACGGTCAATTCCGATTAAAACCCACCCCGCCCCAGTGCGACCAGGACACCCCTCCGGAGGAGAATTATTAAAAGCATAGATTAAATATATAAAAAATAAAGCCCCGGCCGGGATGGACGGGGTATTCTTTATAAAAAACGTTCGGTGTTACCTTAATTATAACGGATAATAGTCCCGGGGATATTTACGATCGGCAAAGGGATGGCGTCCGTTTGTTCATTTTCCAGACGTAGCGGAAAGCTTTTATGGATTTGACCTTGTATTTTTACAAGTAAAAACGATATGCTAGATAAAAGCAACTCACAGATGTTATTAAGGTCATTGCGAAATTTCAGGCCCAATAATTCGATGATATCATCAACTGATAGATCCTTTTTGAAATTATAAACTAGGATTAGATTATCATCGTTTTCGAGTAAGGCGCTCCAAAAACCGTCATGGTGTTTCTGGTTAAGGAGTTTGTCATTAATGGTGCGGGAAAGGAATTCCAGCTGTCCTTCATTGCCGAGGATAATAATACCGTTGCTTTTACCTTCTTTAATCTTGATTTGGTGAAAGATCGTAATGTCGCTAAAAGGGAAAAGATCGAAAAGGAATATCCCCTGGTCCTGGTTTTTCACAAAACGTTTTATGACCGGATTATTATCGTTAAGCCCGGGTATTCTCATTTAGCACCTCCTTGAAATTACATGTTTAATGTTCAGATTTTCTGACTTTAAAACTTACCAAAATTACCCTTGCTTGTCAACTAGCTGCGGATCAGCTTCAGGACTTCGTCGCGCTTGGCTTCCATTAATTCCTCAGTCTTCGCTTCCAGGTTGAGGCGGATCTTCGGTTCGGTATTCGAAGCGCGGACATTAAACCACCAGTCGTCGAAGTCGATGCGGACGCCGTCGAGTTCGTTCAAGTGGCCGCCCGCGTATTCTTTTTTAAGTCGCAGGAACACTTTTTCCTGGCTTTTCACGGTCGAGTTGATCTCGCCGGAATGATAATATTTCCTTAAGCCCTCAACCAATTCGGAAACCGGTTTTCCGGTCCGGTTCATCATATTCAGGACCATGACCGCGGCCAGGGTCGAGAGCTCGGCATTGAAATTCTCCCTAAAATAATAATGTCCGGAAAGTTCGCCGGCGAAAATCGCGTCTTCCTCGCGCATCTGCTTTTTTATCAGCGAATGGCCGACGCGGCAAAGATCGACCTTCCCGCCGGCTTTTATAATATATTCCCGCACCGCGTTCGAGCTTCGAAGGTCGATCAAGACCAGGCCGCCCGGATGCTTTTTCAATACCTCTCCCGCGATCAGGGCGGTAATGAAGTCCATCGGTATTAACCGTCCGGTTTCGTCGACAAATCCGACCCGGTCGGCGTCGCCGTCATAAGAAATACCTAAATCCGCCTTTTCTTTTATTACGGTTTTCTGCAGGGCTTTTAAGGTGTCGGGCTTTAGGGGGTTGGCTTCATGGTTCGGGAAGTTACCGTCATAGTCGTCAAAGAGATAAACCGGTTCGATATGATCTAACAGTTGCTTATATACCGGTTTGTCGATGATGCCCATGGCATTGGCAAAATCGATTACTATCTTTTTTTTACCATCAGAAGCGTAAAATCCGGCGATATATTCATGCAGTTCCCGCTTGATCCGTTCGCTCGTCGTTACCGTTCCTTTTTTTTCCGGATCGCGGAAACTGGCGTTCATGGTCAGCGCCTTAATTTCTTCCATCCCGGCGCCTTCGCCGATCGGAACCGCATCCCGGCGGCAGAGCTTAAAGCCGTTGTATTCGGCCGGGTTATGGGATGCGGTAATGTTCACTCCAATATCGACGTCCAGCTTACCGGAAGCGTAATACACCAGAGGCGAGGTCGCCAGCCCCAGTTTTATTACGTCCGCGCCTTGGTCCACCAGGCCGAGGATCAGGTCTTCTTCCAGGGTATCGCTCGAGATGCGGACGTCTTTACCGACAACGACGCGCTTGGCGCCCGTGTAAGCAACAATTGCGCGGCCGAGGTTATAGGCGGTTACCCGGTCGACTTCTTCGGGATAGATACCGCGGATGTCGTAGGCTTTAAATATTTTAGGGTCGGTGGGCATAGGTTATGTAAATAATAATAAAAATTGTTATGGCTGTTCTTTAATTGTAGCAGATTTTGGCAGGAGATGACAATAGAAATATAAAACGACGGCTCGTTTTTACCGAGCCGTCGTTTTTTCGTGAATATGTGATTTTAATTGGATAATCGAGGAATCATGTTAATTCTGCTAGCTTATGGATTCCTCCCCGGTTCGTGGTCCGGGGTGACAAAACGGTCAGGAATGACTGTGGGTGGGTGACAAAAACGTATAAGGGATGTCTCGGCTCACTCCGGTCGCTCTACCTGACAAGTTGATAGTCCGGGATGATAAATGGACTTAAACCTTTTTGAAGTAGAGCCAGAGGCCGCCCAGTCCCCACCACATCGCCGCCAGGGCCAGGAGCCAGCCGATAATCGGGATCGAATAGATGATCCAGGTAATGACGATACCGGCGATCATGGCCCAGATCAGGGAGTCTTTCGATTTATTTTTAATGGTTTTATTCAAGAGCCAGCGTCCGGCCAGGATGCCGACCAGGATCTTGCTCGCATAAAGCGCGATCAGCCAGAGCGCCATTAGAATAAACGCCAGCGGTATGCCGATCAGGGTAATTAACAGTATCAGGGCCAGAATCGGGGTTATGAACATTACCACGATTCCCCAGCCGACGGCCGGAGCGGGGCGTTTCAGCATGCGGTCGGTTAAAGTCCTTATTTGCCCGCTCCAGAGGCTGATCAAGACCAGGCCGACTACCAACGCGGCGAAGATCGAAAACAGCCGTCCCAGAAAATACCCGGCCCCGAATCCTCCCCGCGCCTTTTTCACTTTCGGCAGGTTATGGGTAACCACGCCGGCAATGCTCGAGCTCGACGCGATCGCGGCAGCGTTAGGGGCGGTATAAACCAGGTCGCCTCCGACTTTGGCGTTATCGGTAACGGTCAGGGAGCTAGTATCCGCCTCAAAGCCGAAACCGCGCTTTTCCCCCTTGATATTATTTTCCAGGCGCAGGCGCACGTTTTTAGCGATATCCCCGTCGATGATCGCATTACCGGCGGCGCCGTAAAGATCGCCCCCGATCTTACCGCGGATTTCGGCCGTACCGCAGGCGATTAGCATGCCCCAACCCACGGCCGCATTTTTACCGAGGGTAACGTTCGCGCCGAAAGCCTGCACGCCGCGGGCTACCGGACCGTTCAGATTGACGGTATTGCCGGCTACCCGGGCGCTGCCGCCGATCTTGCCCTGGAGATTAAGCGACTGGGCGGCACAGATCACGTCGCCCGCGACCGAACCGTTGATATTTACGGTCTGGGCAGCGCAAATCACGTCGCCGGTAATCGTACCGTCGATCGTGATATTATTACCGGCGGCATAGAGGTTGCCGTCAACGGTTTCGTCGGCTCCGATATAGACCGAATCTGCCGCTTTCGTCATAAAAGCGTGGGTAGCCAGGGGCAGGGCCAGCATCAGGAGCAGTACGGGAAGAAGAAATCTTGCTTTAAACATAGTTTTGTGGTTTAATGAGTAAGTTGTTGATTATATGTATATTTTAGCATGATGCTAAGATTACATCAATAATATCAGTAAACAGTAAGCAGTAAACAGACGGCAGGAATGTTGATTATATAATTTGAATAAACATTGATATAGTTAAAATATTTTTCCAAATTTATATTATATGCAAGCGGCGATTAAAGAGCTATTACAAATGAAAATTGCCACGACAGCGGAACTGACGGCGGCCAAGCGGCGGGTGGCTAAGAAGCACGGCGTGATCATACCCGAGAACTCCGAGATCATCCGGGAGTATCGACGGCTGGTCCAGCGCGGCGAGATTAAGGCGTCGCGAGCATGTGAGAGGCTGTTTCGGAAGCGGGCAGTCAGGACCCTGTCGGGGATCGCGCCGGTGGCGGTTTTGACTAAGCCCTATCCCTGTCCGGGCCAGTGCGCTTATTGCCCCACTGAAGCGGACGTGCCCCAGAGTTATTTATCGAACGAGCCGGCGGTGATGCGGGCCATTCGCTGCCATTACCATCCTTATGTCCAGGTGCAGGACCGGATTCGGGCGCTGGTCGCGAACGGGCATGAACCGACCAAGATCGAGCTGATCGTGATCGGGGGGACATGGTCGGTATTGCCGGTGAAGTATAAATATTGGTTTATTAGCGAATGTTTTCGGGCGGCGAATGAATTCTTCACTGCCACTGTGAGGACGAAGTCTAAAGAATCCCGAAGTAAAGCCGCCCGCATGTCAAAAACGGGATCCTTCGCTTCGCTCAGGATGACAGCAATTAAGGACTTGTTATCTAATGAACAAAAAAAGAACGAAAAAGCGAAATATCGGATTATCGGGATTACCCTGGAAACCAGGCCGGATTATATAAATGAGAAAGAGTTACTCGAAATGCGCGAGCTCGGGTGTACGCGGGTGGAGCTCGGGGTGCAGGCGATCGACGACAACATTTTGAAACTGAATAAGCGCGGACACGGGGTGGACGCGGTCGCTAATGCCACCCGGATGCTTAAAGACTATGGGTTTAAAGTCACTTACCATATCATGCCCGGGTTGCCGGGGGCAACCGCAGTTAAGGATTTAGCTATGTTCAAGCGATTATTTTCGGACGAGCGGTTTCAGCCGGATCAGATTAAGTTCTACCCGACCGTGGTTACCCGCGGGAGTTTATTGTATCGATGGTATAAAGCCGGAAAATATAAACCGTATTCCCAGGCTGTTCTCGAAAAATTAATTACTGACTGCAAACGCGTAGTTCCGCCGTACGTGCGGATCATCCGCCTTATCCGCGACATTCCGGCCGAATCAATCGTTGCCGGGAATACGGTTACGAACCTGCGGCAGGTGATGCAGGCGCGGGGAGCTAAGTGCCAATGTATCCGGTGCCGGGAAATTCGAAATGCGGAATTCGAAATG
>CAZYKS010000056.1:0-6147 GCA_964648375.1 uncultured Gammaproteobacteria bacterium
CCGGCGCCGATCTTGTTTCCGACGCTTACTCCCTGGGCGATTATTTTCCCTTTCTGGCTAAGCTTATACTCCTCGATAATATTATAATCACGCACCGAATGGATCGTTTCCGGCCGCGCCTGGGTGATATAGAGCTCCTGGCTTTTACCGTCTAAAGCCCATTCCATGTCCATCGGCCGCCCATAATGGTCTTCGATTATCATCGCCCATTTGGCCAGCTGCTTCACTTGCTTATCAGTGATCGACTGCTTATGCTGGTCGCCGGAACTGACGATTTCATCGCGGGTGGGTTTAGCGGGATTCTTCGAATAGACCATCCGCAGGCGTTTCCGGCCGATCTTGCGCGACAGGATCGCGAGCGTCGGCTTAAACACGTAGAACTCATCCGGATTAACCTTACCCTGGACGATATTTTCCCCCAGGCCGTAGATGGAATTTACCAGTACCGCATTCTTAAAGCCGGATTCGGTATCGATCGAAAACATAACTCCGGAAGATGCCAGGTCGCTGCGCACCATTTTCTGCACCCCGACCGACAGGGCGATCTTGAAATGGTCGAAGCCCTTGTCCTGGCGGTAGGAGATGGCGCGGTTGGTAAAAAGCGAAGCGATGCATTTGCGTACGGCGATGATAAGTTCTTTCTCCCCGCGGATATTCAGGAATGTTTCCTGCTGGCCAGCGAAGGAGGCGTCCGGCAGGTCTTCAGCCGTGGCCGATGACCGGACCGCTACGTCAGTATTGTTTTCCCCGTATTGCTGGGAGAGTTTATGGTAGCTGCGTATGACCGCTTTTTCCAAATCCGGCGGAAACTCGGCCGCCAGGATGGTTTTACGCACCTCCGCGCCCCGCTTCATGAGATCGTTAACGTTATGGGTATTAAGGCCCTTTAAAATCTTCCTAATCTCATTTTTCAGGCCGGCTTGCTTCATGAGATAATCGTAAGCGTAAGCGGTCGTGGCGAACCCGTTCGGAATTTTAACGCCTTTACGCGTCAGTTTCTTATACATCTCCCCCAGGGAAGCATTTTTGCCTCCGACCCTGGGCACATCCTTGATCGTCAGCTGGTTAAAAAACTTAATAAAATCTTTAGACATAAATAAATAGTTAATTAGCGACTGGTTAATTAGTTAATTAGGGACATAACATAATCAGCCTAATCACTTATTAACTAAGCAACTAATTAACTTCGTTTATAGAAATCAAAAATTAGTTTATAATAGTTTTATCAATCACTGCCTGTTTTCAGTAATCTAGAGGTTGATCTTCTTGCTCCATTCATACACCACCGGCATCTTCCACCATTCGCCGTTCAGGGCTTTGATAATGCCGAGTACCGACACCAAGACGAGCGCGAGCATTAGCAGCTGGCCGAAGATCGGGAACCACATAAAGAAGCCGGCTACCAGCTCGATAATGAACAGGATCAGCCCCTGCTTGGCATGGAACTGGGCGAACTTGGAATCGCGCTTGCCGAGAAGCGGCACTAAAAACAGGATCCAGGCATAAGACAAGGCCGCTATGGTCTTGTTTTCCAGGATGTCCTTGTCCTCGATTTTCGCTTTTTTGTCTTCAGGCATAAGATCAGAAGAGCTAGAAGGCTTAAGAAGGCAGAAGCAGGGAAGATGGTTGAGTGTTGCCATCTTTCCCTTATTTTCCTTTTCTTACGCCTTATCGAACTCTTATAATTATAAAATGAATTTAAAAAATATTTAATTATAAAATTTACCGGCTTCCCCTTCTCCCCCTCTTCCGTCTTCTCGGGCCCTCTTGCCCCTCTTTATTATATAATACCATATATTCTGTTATAATTAAATAAAGTTTGACAAGTCATGAAAAAAAGGATAAAAATACATAAAAAGGACGAGATCTAGCTATAAAACCGGCTAGCCATAGTAATGTCGTCTCGCCCCTTTTATTGTTTTTATATAACCGGGGATGTGGTGAAATTGGTATACACGCTAGCCTTAGGAGCTAGTGCCGCAAGGCGTGAGAGTTCAAGTCTCTCCATCCCCACCATCTTTTTGTCATCCCGGAATTTTTTATCGAACTTGTGAGATAAAAAATATCCGGGATCCAGGTGCAATCGGTACCGATAAAATTAATTTATCAGGTTCTGCTAAAAATAAATATACATAAATTACGCTCATTTAATAACAATTATAAAACATTCAAATCTTGGAGGAGGTAAATTATGACTACTTTAGGACTTTTTGGAGGTATCAACAGGCGAAGAAAAAATAGATTAGGCAATCTAGTGCTGCCTTGTGCAACCCGTAAGCAAAAAAGAATCGATAGTCCAGGAACAATAACTACCCATCACGACAATAAAACCGAGGAGAAGGTCTGCGGCGAAATCAACCGCAACCATCCGAAAGAGGTGTAACCATGACTATGGATGCCATTATTAGAGGTAAACTGGAACGACAGATAAAGGTAAGGGGGCTGAATTGGCTGCCGTGCGGAGTGGAATGCCGCAAAGAAGACTGCTTTGCCTTGCGGGAAGAATATCATGGGATAGTTAAAAAATGTTCCGATTGCGGAGATGAAGAATATTACGAAAGTAAAAAATGGATAAAATTATAGATTTATCATTTACCGGGGCGCTTAGACAGAATAAGTGCCTCTTTTTTTATCTCTATAAAAATGATACAGTATTATAAGATATTAAATTAAATACCCATTCTTTGTCATTCTGAACGAATCCCGCTTTGGCGGGAGAAATGAAGAATCTATAATCCGTTTATTCGGATCTATTATAAATTCAATAACCGACTATGGTCAAAAAAAATGAAATAATCATCATCTCCCTCGGCGGCTCCTTGATCGTTCCTCAATCAGGCATTGACTGGAATTTTCTGAAAAAATTCCGGGAATTGATCGTCAAAGAAATAAAAAAGGGGCGGCGCTTCGTGATCGTCACGGGCGGCGGCCATACCGCGCGCGTTTACCAGGGAGCGGCCAACCGGGTAGTAGCGCTCACTAAAGACGACCGCGACTGGCTCGGGATTCATGCGACCCGCCTGAACGCGCACCTCTTAAAAACGATCTTCCGCGCCTATGCCCATCCCCGTATCAATAAGAACCCGCGCACTAAAGCCGACCTGAGAAAGCATTTTAAAAAAGGCGAGGGAATTATGGTAGCGGCCGGCTGGCGGCCGGGCTGGTCTACCGATTATGTCGCTACGATCCTGGCCGAGCGTTTGGGCGCTAAAACCGTAATTAATCTCTCCAATATCGACTACGTCTATACCCGTGATCCGAAAAAATATAAAGACGCTAAAAAAATTAAAGATACGACCTGGAGCAAATTTCGAAAAATCGTCGGCAGCACCTGGGATCCGGGCTCCAACTTACCGTTCGATCCGGTTGCCAGCCAGCATGCCCAGAAGCTCGGCCTCGAAGTCGTAATCATGAACGGAAAAAAACTCTCCAACTTAAGTAATTACCTCTCCGGAAAAAAATCCACCGGCACCAGGATAACCTAGCCCAGTCAATTTATCTGTCATGTCGAGCGACCGAAGGAAGTCGAGACATCCCTTATATTATTTTCAATACTTTATAACTTCCGATAAACACAAACCCCGTATAGGCGGGGTTTTTTATATGGTTGTGGATATGTGGATTAGTGTGGATAAAATCAAAATTGTTATTAATAACCTTCCCGCCCCTGTTCACGGCCAGGGGACAAACCGGGGATAAAAACATAAAATTCTCGAATTCCAACGATTTTAAGCTAAAACTAAAGGCAAAATCCCTTATAATTATTTTAAATCATTTTTAGAATCAATTTATCACAATTTTATCTCACCGATTCCAGGGTGTTATCATAATTGAATGGAAAGGAATAATAAATTAGTTAATCAAATAATACATAAACCAGATCTGTCATTATCCATAACTGTCATTGCGAGGAATGGAGTGAGGCGAAGCCGAACGAAATGACGTGGCAATCCCGTGTGATAAAAAAACGTCCATTTTAAACACAGCGAACCATATGCGGACGTGGCAGTAACCACAGCCTCTCCCCGGCCCGCAGCCTCGAGTGGCAGCTTTTTCCCTGTCATTGCGAGAGGCGAAGCCTCGTGGCAATCCCGTGTGATTTAGAAACGTCCGTTCCAAGCACAGCGAACTATTCGCGGACGTGGCGGTAACCACAGCCTCGCCATGGCCCGCTACGGCGGACCTCGCGTTGATAGGGAAAAATGAGGTTTCACGATAACAGTGGATGAGAAGGAATGCAATAAAAAAACTAATAACTAGTGCATATAATTCAAAAAATATGAACAACCAAGGAGGGAACTTTATTTTATTTACGATTATCCCGGCTATAATCACGGCCGGATTGATTATTGCTACTGCCGGATTATCACCCGTTTATGCAGGGCCGGATGGCCCTACTGTCGTCATCAACGAAATCGCCTGGATGGGGACGGACGTTTCTGCTAACGACGAATGGATCGAGCTCAGAAACTTGTCCGGCGTTGATATCGACCTGACCGGCTGGACCCTGTTTGCCGAAGATGGGCAGCCGGAAATGAATTTATCCGGCACGCTTGCGGCCAGCGGTTATTATCTATTGGAACGGACCGATGACGACACCGTCCCGGACATCGAAGCGAATCTGGTCTATACCGGCGCTCTCGGCAATAGCGGCGAAATGTTATCACTAAAAGACGGCGAGGGAAATTTAATCGATGTAATCGAAGCCAGCGAGTCTTGGCCCGGCGGCGATAACACGACTAAAGCAACCCTGGAGCGCGCCGATAGCGGCGAATGGCAAACCAGCACTGTGCCGGGCGGTACGCCGAATGCGGCCAACTCGGCCGGAAATACGACATCAGACCCGCAGCCCCCCGAAGTACAACCGGATACGGTCTGCGGCAATGGCCTCCTGGAGGCGGGCGAAGGCTGTGATGACGGCAATACTATAAATAATGACGGCTGCAGCGCACTATGCCAGAGCGAATCTTCTCCGCCGGATAACGACGAGGACGGACAAACGCCTGTCTCGACTGGCTCCGAATCGGTTAAGCATTACCGTCTGGGCGCGGTCGTAATCAATGAATTCGTGTCCGACCCGGGGGATGGGGACAGCGAATGGGTGGAAATTTATAATACCCTGAACGAAACCGTAGAAATCACCGGCTGGACCATCGAGGAAGGCAGCGGGGCGCAAACGAAGCTGAACGGTAGCCTGGGTGCGTCCGGGGACTCGAAATACCTGGTAATAACCAAACCCAAAGGCAACCTGAATAACGCGGGCGATATGATTGTCTTACGGGACGGCGAAGGCGTCATGCTCGACCAGGTCGCTTACGGCAGCTGGGACGACGGCAACAGCGCCAATAACGCGCCTGCGGCCGGGGACCCGGACTCAGTCGCCCGTAAAATCGACGGCCGCAACAGTTTTAATAACAGCGAAGATTTCGCGCTAACGACCGAGCCGACTCCGGGGGAAAGCAACATCATTAAAGATAAGGAAGAAGACCGGGAAGACTCGGGCGGAGAAAATATAAACTATGATTATAGCGATGCCATAATCATTACGGAATTCCTGCCCAATCCGGCCGGGGATGACATTCAGGGGGAATTTATCGAACTCTATAACAGCGGCGATCGTACCGTTGACCTGGCCGGATGGAGGTTAGGGGATAGCAGCAGCCGGAAATACGAGATTAAACCCTCTGATGGCATCACTGCGCCGGACGCAACGATTATCGGCCCGAAAAGCTATCTCGCTATTTACAGAACTACCAGCGGCGTCGCCCTGAATAATAACGGCGACAGCGTTAAATTATTTCAACCGCTGAATGATACGCCGCTGTGTGAAATTAACTATAAAAACAGCGAGGAAGGCTTAAGTTATAATATAATTATGAAAGAAGCTAAGCAACAAGCGGGAAGCTTAGCTTCTTTGCCCTGGACCTGGAGCGAAATTACCACGCCCGGCCAAGAAAATGTGATCGAAACGGTTAACCATTCGCCCGAGATCAACTGTCTGTTTCCGGATAAGGCTGAAACCGGTATACCGGTAATTTTCGACGCCTCCGATACGCTCGATCCGGACGGAGATGCAATCACGTTTTTTTGGGAGTTCGGGGATGGCGCCTCAAGCTCCCTGGCCTGCGCCGAACATACCTATTTCCG
>CAZYKS010000057.1:0-6128 GCA_964648375.1 uncultured Gammaproteobacteria bacterium
AACAGGTGCTATTTTTTATGTAATCTGGATTATAATAGATATAAAAGTAAGGCGTCCCGGTAAACCGGGACGCCTTACTTTTATTCTGGAGTCATTCCCCTGAAAAGGGGAATCCAGGTTTCACGAATGAAATTATCTCGTTTTAACTTGTTTTTATTGACGCTATCTTATCACCAGCCAACCATACATTAATTTAAAGAAGGTGGCACATTGATGTGCCACCTTCTTTATTTCTTATTTATCTTATTTTTCTTTTTACTCTTATGTCTTCCCGATCTTCTCCTCGATCATCTTTAACGCCTGTCTGGCCACATCCGTATACTGAAAATTCGCCATGGCGTGCTCATACGCGTTCTTACCCATTTCCTCGCGCTTATTATCGTCCATAAGCAGCTCTTTCGTGTATTTAGCCAGGTCCGGGATGCTGGCGCGGTAGGCGAATACTTTGGGCTGGTCGAATTTTATCTTATGGTCGGCTTCGAAGCCCATGGACTCGTAAGCCCACTCTTCGGTTAACTGTATGGTCTTGCCGATTTCCGCCAGGTACCCGGTCTGGCCATGTACGACCGTATCCACCGGGCCGCCCACATTAATCGAAATTACCGGCTTGCCGCAGGCTTCCGCTTCCATCTGGATCATGCCGAAACCCTCGAGGCGCGACGGGGCCGCGTAAATATCGCAGGCAGACAGGAGGTAGGGCATGAAGTCATGGGAAAACGCGCCGCTTAAGTACTGGATTTTCCCCCGATCGATCCCGAGCTCATCAATCAGTTCCTCTTCCTCCGATCCGTGCACCTCAGCCGATTCCGAATCCCAGGTTTTTAATACATATTTCCATTCCTGAAAATCTTTATCGATTTCGGCCAGAGCTTTAAGCATTTCCTGGGCGCCCTTAGAGGTAACGTCCCCGCCGATGGTCAGGATCATCTTCTCGTGCGGCTGGATCCCGAGCATTTCCCGCATCTTGATAATTTTCGGGTCTGTCCGCGGGATCGGCCGCATTTCCCGGGGATCGAATCCGATCGGCAATACTTTCATATTCGCGGTATTAACGCCATCGCGCTCATAAGTTTCCTTGACCCAGCTCGAGGTCGCGAATACGAGCGGCAGGTCGCTGATCGCTTTATGGTAATTGGCGACCCAGCCGTTGGCTACGAACCAGGGCACCGGCGTAATCCCCTGGTTAAGCGGGGAAAAAATGATATCGGGAGCATAAGTCCAGCAGCCGATACCGATTGCGACATCCGGCTTAAAAGCGTCAAATACCCATTGCTTCTGGAAGCTCGGCTGGTAATGGCAGGGCATTACCTCGGCACCGATTTCCTTAAGCCCGCGATAAAGCAGGTTTCCCTGGATGCTCAATCCGTCCGGCTCCGGCGGATGGGCATATAATACTGCAATTTTCATAATTTTATTCTTAAATGCAAAAAGCAATTATATTATTACTTCCTGCATTTCACGAGTTACTGGTTATGGGTTATATTTTAATCACATTTTTATTCTATAATTACGATAACCCATAACTCATAACTTATAACTCGTATCAAAAACAATATAAATAATTTAACCAATAAGCTACTAATAATTATTGCTTGTTATATATTACTACGAACGCCTCCGGATTAGTGCAAAACCCGACATCGATCCCGTACCAGGGATAGCCGTATATCTCCGACTGTATCCGCTTTTTTTCTTTGAACATCGCCGGGGACAATTTGAGCAAATAGTCGCTGTCTGAGCTGGCTTTCATACTGGGACGTTTGCCTTTTTTCGCTTTTTCGTAATTAAAGCATAATAACCGGCCGCAGGCCAACTGTCCCCGGTCGACCATATCGACAACCGCCCGATTCACGCCTTTATGCCGTTTATGGCCATACTCGCCGTTACGTCCGTGGGTAAAAATATAGTCGAATTTTTTGTCTTTAACCTCTCGCTGTATCAGCCGCTTTATCTTAGGCAAGCTCTCTTTTACCGACATGATATTCCTGTCTTCCAGGTTGGTAATAATGCCGGTAGCGCCATAGCGCTTGCATACTCGCCTGAATTTCGGTGCCCGGTCCTTGTCAGACGCGCGGCAGAGGGAAAAAATCGTCCATTTAAGCTGTTTATGCTTTAAAATAAATCCGCCCATCCAGATAGTCTCATCGTCCGGATGAGCGACAATCGCTAAAGCGCGCTCATTCTCTCGAAAATTTATTTTTTTCATACATCTGACTTTATTATATCAATTGCCTCAATTTATTACAACCCGCAACAATTATACCCAATACCATAAACTCTGTTCGGAAATTTAATACATGGCTAAAAGCGTATAAACACGAAGAAAGGGAATATCGATAAAATAAGACACGTTTCTATTTAACGTGTCTTATTGTTATGATTATCTAAATCACCATAATTATTTTTCTTCTTTTTTCGGCATCTTGATCTCTTTTTCGACATCCTCCAGTTCTTTATCCAGGAACTCCTGGGAAATATTCAGGGCTTCCTGCAGTTTCTCTTTTACCCTACGCTCCGATTCCGACAAGCCTGCCTTTTTATCCGCTAATTCCATCAATTCATCAACTTCCTCTTTCAGGGCGGTAAATATCTCGGATAGCCGTAATTTCGCTTCACGCACTTCCCGGGTTATCCGCTCCCGTTCCCGTTTGAAACTTTCGTAAAGGAAAAAGATGAACAGTCCGAGCAATACGATGATAACCGCCAGTACCAGTATTATCAGCCAGCCGTATAACTCGATCAAGGAAGGGCTGATCACGGTTAAAATCCGTTTGGAACTATTCAAACTCTGGGCGCCGCGATCATCGATCACTTTAGCCCAAACCTCGTAAGCGCCTTTCCCTAAACCGTCTTCATAAATATAATTCCAACCGCCCTGGTCGTCCGATTTGGTTTCAAGCACGATCGGATCTTTGTCTTTTATGGCAATGGAAATTTGAATCGTTACCTGCGGATAGAATGAGGTCCCCTGGATGATCAATTCGTCTTTGGTAGTGATTACTTTTTCCATATCGGATATGATCGGCGCCTTTAGGGGATCGACAATGAAATCAAGGCTGGTAGACGCGGCATTATCGGCTTTATCGGCGATTGTCAAATCGATATTATGCTTACCCGGCAATAATGGCGGAAAGCGATACTGGCCGTTGCTGAATTCGTCCGCTTTCGCGTCTGCGGGAGCCGTATCCAGATATAACTTATATTCCGCTATCCCTGAGGTTTCGTCAACTGACTTGAAACGCAAAATCGGCGTCGGGTTGGTCGGATCGCCCCCATTATCGATCTGGACGCCGGTAAGCGATGGCGGGGTGGAATCGATCAGCACTTTTCGGGTGGTGATTTTGCCCCAGCCGACTTTATTCTGGTATTTTATATGGAAATAATACCCGCCGTCCGGGGTATTCTCGAACACCTTGGACTCGATAATACCGTCGCTGCGGTTGCCCGGATCGGCATCCGGTTTGTCGTCGAGGGTAAAACTCACGCCGGAGATATCCGACAATAATTTCCACTGAATTTCCGGATTATTGTCCGCGTACCAGGTATTTTGATCCGGGTGGGTGGACGAATTGACTTCCGGAGCCGGCGGCAATACGCCGTTTACCGGCTGGGTCTCTTCTTTTTTCGGCGGCTCCGGCGGTTTTTCCGCCGGGGCGTTTATCGTATAATTACCGCCGCTCATCCCCGATATTATATCAGTGCCTTTACCGTCTGCGGCCAACACTACGCCGCTGGTAAAGGATACGGCACTATCGCCAGTCTGTTTCGCGGTAAAGGTAATCGTCATGATCATGCCGGCGTTCCCGGTATAAGCGGAGGGCATACCGCCGCCGTAATTGATGGTGCCGCTGGTATTGTTATAAGTAGGCTTAGTCGTCCACAGTTCGAAAATCGAGCCGGAATCGCTGACGGCGGACACGGTCAGATGGGACGAATCGTATTTAAGCGCCCCTTCCGAAGCGTTAATGCCGGTGCCGCCGCCGCTATCGACCATCACCTTAACCGTAAAATTACTATTGTTATCGTAAGCGCCGCTCGCCGGCGATAAATACAGACGGGCGCCGGCCGCCTGAGCCGGAACTAAACCGTAAATCGGCAGATAACTAAAAACCAATGCGATTACGCACAAAATCAAAGCCTCCTTTTTCATAATTTTTATCATAAATATTGAAAAGTATTATTTTTGCCCTTCCATTTTTACAGTAATTTTCTTTTTTCCTTTAGTTTGTAGCCTGAGTAGCGGCAACCGCAAAATCAGAATCCCTTTTTTGAGCTTCGCTTCTACTTCGGTAACGTTTATTTCCTGGGGTAAGATTATCTGGCGGTAAAATTTACCCCAAGCCAGTTCCTGCCGTAGGAATTTCTTATCATCGCTCTCGTGCGCGGCTACAGCCGGCATTTCCCGTTTTCCCTGAATTGTGATCACGTCATTCTCGTTTTCGATAACGATATCCAACTCATGGATTTCCACGCCCGGAACCAAAGCATAAATGACGATTTCATCCGCAGTCTGGTAAATATCCACATCCAGTTGTAAAAATCCGGTCGGTTGCTCTTTCTTGGCTTCAGCCTGATCTTCTTGCGGCAAAATGTTCTCATCTTCGATTTTTCCCTTCAATTTATCCAAAAATGAACTCATATTTTTTAAATTTAAGATTTATGATTTTGATTTAAAATTTTATGCAATACAGCCCGCACAGGGTTGTAAACAACCCTTAGGAATATTATAACATAAAATAATAAATCTACAAAATCTGAAATCAAAAATCTTAAATCCTAAATAGCCTAGCCTGTCCAGTTAAACATCATGATGCTGAAATCGATCAAATCCACTTTGCCATCGCTGTTCTGGTCGGAACAGCTATTATTGCTGCCCCACCAATAAAGTAAAATGGAAAAATCAGTAATATTCACGCGGCCGTCACCGTTCAAGTCGGCCCCGGCGCAGGTTTGCTGTTCGGGTAACGGCTGTCCGATGCTAAATTTCAATATCTGCCCGAAATCGCTTACCAGCAGGTCGGATAATTGCACGCGCGCTTTCACCTGATAAGTTTTTTCGGTTAAATCCTTGGTGTTATAATATAATTCCCACTGGCCGATGATCGAAGACGGTTTTGTCAGTTTAATGATATCGCTATCCGCCGGCTGTCCGGCTTTATCGGGATAAAGCCATACTTCTACCGTGGTCGACGGTACGGTCTGGCCGTAGAGATGGAAGGTTTCGGCCGTATCGAAAACGGTTTTATTGATTGCGATCGTCGGAGGTAAAATAATGTCGGATACCGTAGTCTGGGTACCGGCCGCGATAAAAAACGTGCTGGATATGGTTATCGATTTTCTGGCGCTGGAATCATCCGACCAGACGCCGAACGAATAGGTTCCCTGGGTCGGAATCGAATAAAACGCGGCGAACTCAGCGCCCGCGTTGGCGTTGGCTTTCCCGATCTCGACGCCGTCTTTAATAATATGCACATCCCGCATCGGATACCCCCAGCCTAATAGTACGACCCCCGGACTGCCGGGTGGGGGCGGATAAGGCAGATAGTCGCCGACTCCCGGTCCTTCGTCATGCCCGAAACCGCCGCCCGAACCGCCGCCGGCGCCGCCGCCGCCGTGGCCGCCGCCGGTTCCGGAGCCGCCCTGGTCACCCTCGCCCGTCCCTTCCGCTTCCCCGGCCCCTTCGGCTTTAACCTCGAAGCTGATCAGATAATCGGTCGTGTCCGGCACCAATAAAAAATCATCGAAACAGCGCACATAAAAATAATAAATTTCCCCCGATCTCAAGCCGGAAAATATAATCGAATGAAAACGTTCACCGGTATTGCTGAACTGGTAGGTCATCAGGTCATAAGGGGTATTGGATGCGTTATTGTAAACAGTACTGGAAGCGTAGCTAAAGCGGCAGGTAGCGTCGTAATTGGTTTCGAGCGAAATAATAGTCTGGGTGGTACCGGCCGCGATCAGGCCGTTGGGCGAGCCGTTAAATCTCATTTTGATAATTTTGCCGCTCATCCTAACCGGTTCAACCAGGGCAACCAGCACATACCGGTCGCCGATCAGTACGTCAGATTGGTCGTGGATTTCGAAATCGATCCGGTAGGTGCCGGTAGCGATCGGATTAACGATAT
>CAZYKS010000058.1:0-6050 GCA_964648375.1 uncultured Gammaproteobacteria bacterium
ATAATCCAAGCCTCTGTTTTGTCTTGGATTATTGTTATATTGATTTACCCAGTAATTTTCTAATATTATTTCAGTATAGGAATTAAAATCAATTGGTTTATCGGAATCAAAATCAAATACTTGTTCATTCGATTTGATTTCATCTTCCTTTATTTCTATTTGTTCTTTGGTCGGAGTATTTTCCTGTTCTTCACCTGTTTCCTGCTTTTCCCTTTCTATCTCAGCTTCCATATTGTTGGTAAAATAGTCAGAAAGATCCTGAATCGCTTTCCCGGTAAGCCTCGCCAACGGTTTTCTGGATACATAACCGGCAGCCGCGCCAAGCGCGCCCAGGCCGGCTATTTTTAGGAATTTCCTGCGCTCTTCATTTTCGATATTGTCATCTTCGGATTCGCCCCCGGCGTAATTTAATTTTTTCTCGAAATTTTCCATATTCATGTTTGTTACGTAGCTTGCTACGTAACAACCTTAAAATCAAAAATAAATCGATCCGTGATATAGGTATTCTGTTGATTTTTACTTCTATATTCTTACTTCTGACTTTTCGCCTGGTGCACCACCCGCTGCGGGAACGGAATCTCGATCCCGGCTTCCTCGAAGTCTTTCTTGATCTGTTTGATTAGTGCATGCTGGACGTTGCCCTCGTCCTGAACTTTATCGATTTTTACGATTATCAGGCAATCAATCGACGAATCGCCGAACCCGCGCCAGCGTACGATCGGATTGTTATCCGAGTCTCCGATTTTCAGGTCGCGGATGACTTTTTCCGCCGCCTGGAGAGCGACGTATTCGGCTTTTTCCAGGTCAGTATCGTAAGCCACCCCCACTTTTATATTCGTATAAAAAGCCCGGTTAGGCCAATCGTAGCTGGAAATATTCTGGCCTACGAATTTGGAGTTGGGAACGATCACGGTATTGCCGGCGATCGTGCGGATCCTGACCGAGCGCCAGGAAATATCCTCGATATAGGCCTTGGTGCCGTCCTCGAGCTGGATCCAGTCGCCGATATTGATCGATTTATCCATAACCAGAAACAAAGCGGAAAAGAGGTTGGCCATGGTTTCCTGCAAGCCGAACGCGATCGCCAAACCGGCTACGCCGAGGCCGGCCAGGAGCGGACCGATTTGGATATTGAACTGGGAAAGCACCACCATGGCCGCAATTAGGTAAACCAGGACCGATACGATTTTCCGCGAGAACACAAACATGGTCTGGTTAACGTTCTTGCCTTTTTCGCTCTCGCTGTACCACGCGAATATGGCCTTGACCATCCGGCTAACCGTAAATGCGATCAAGACAGCGATCAAAATGAAGATCAGGTCGGTTAAACCGAATTGCCGGCCTTTAACCGTAAACGACCAAGAAAACTCGCGGAAAGCGAAAAAGAACCCGAGTAGGACCGCTAAATACCTGATCGGCAATTTCGAAGCCTCGATCAGCCGGTTGTCCAGCTCGGATTTGGTCTTATCGGTAGCTTTTTCGGCCAGATTCAATAGGAAAGTAATTAAATATGAACCCGCCCAAAAAACGATTACAATCAAAATCGCTTTAATTATCTCGTTTTTGAGCATATTTTTTTAATTTAATGATTAATGCCTTATTGCAAATTTTTCAACTGTTCCTTTAACTTGGCCAGCTCGCTTTGCCATAATTTCAGTTTCTCTTGTTCTTGCTTAACGATTTTCTCCGGCGCTTTTTCGGTAAACTCTTTATTGCCCAGCTTCTTTTCCAGCGCCTTGATCCGTGCTTCCTGGTCCTTTGTTTCTTTCTCTATCCGCTTCCGTTCCGCACTAAAATCGATATTTTCCACGATTAAATATATTTCAATTCCATCAACAGTGGCATAAATCGCACCTTCCGGTTTTTCTCCTTTATCTTTAACTTCCAGTTCATTAATTCCGGTACGCAGGCTCTTAATTAAATGTGCCTGCGATTCGATCATTGCCTGTTTTTTACCGGCATATATTACCACTTTAATTTTTACTCCAGGCTTAATACGATACTCTGCCCGAGCGTTCCGAATCGCCGTAATTATTCCCTTAACCGATTCGAAATCGCTGGCATTACGTGATCCAATCTGACCTGAGGGGATTTGATTATTATTCAGGGAAGGCCACTGTGCTATTAATAACATTTTCTCTTTATTTATTTCGTTCCATATTACCTCGGTCACGAACGGCATGAACGGGTGCCAGAGCTTCAATATGGTTTCGAGGCAAGAGTTAAGAATCTTGTTTTTCTCGCCGGTTTTTTCGAATTTACTGGCCTCAAGATACCAGTCGGCGAATTCGCTCCAGGTGAATTCCCTGAGCCGCTCCCCTGCCTGTGAAAACCGATAATTATCCAGATCCTCAGACACCTCTTTTATTAAATCCCCCAATTTGCTTAATATCCAGCTATCAGCCATAGTAAAATCGTCATCCTGAGCGTCAGCGAAGGATCCCGTGATAATATCGCCTTGTGCTGTTTTACGGGATTCTTCGCCCCTTCGGGCCTCAGAATGACAAACTTGAATAATATACCGGGATATATTCCATAATTTATTCACGAAATTCCGATACCCCGCGATCTTATCCTCGCTTAAATTCATGTCATTACCCGGAGTGGTCCCGATCACGAGCGATAAACGAGTCGCGTCCGTACCGTATTTAGCGATCATATCCAGGGGATCGATCACATTGCCGAGCGATTTACTCATTTTACGCCCGTTTTCGTCCCGGATGAGCCCATGTAGATAGACGTCCTGAAAAGGTATGTCTCCGACCGCATAGGTGGTCATAATAATCATGCGTGCCACCCAGAAAAACAGGATGTCATACCCGGTTTCCAGGACTGCAGTCGGATGGAATTTTTTAAAATCCTCCGAATCCACAACTAGTTTCCCGTCTTTGATTTTTATCTGCTCCGAATTATCCGCGAGCGTGGAAAATGTCCATAACCCGGAAGAAAACCAGGTATCGAGCGTATCAGAGTCCTGCCCAACAACGCCACCACATTCCGGACAATTGGAAACTTCGTTTATGCTCACAATATCGTGATTTTCAAATTCGACATTCGACATTCGACATTCGACATTCCTACAATGCCAAACCGGCACCTGATGTCCATACCAGATTTGGCGGGAAATACACCAATCGCGTAAATTATCCATCCAATGAAAATAATTCTTTTCGAACCGCTCCGGTACGATCCTAATCGGTTCCCGTCCGAAAACTCCTGTCCGCACCGCCTCCACGCTAAGTTCTTTTATGGTTTTGCCGTATTTATGTATCTTTTTATTTACATCTATGAACCATTGCAGGCTAGGAAGCGGCTCGATCGGCGTATCACAGCGGTAACAAATCGAAAGATTGTTTTCGATTTCCTCTTCTTTTTCCAGCAATCCCTTGTCTTGCAGTCTTGCCACTACTAGTTTGCGCGCATCCGATACCGTCATCCCACCATAGACGCCCCGGTCTGCGCGGATCTTTCCATCCTCATCGATCACCTTAACGGTTTCCAGTCCGTGCTCCTCCGCCATCTGCCAATCCACCATCGAATGCGCCGGAGTAACCCCTAAAGCGCCGGTTCCGAATTCGGGGTCAATCGACTTATCCGCGATAATTTTCAGTTTTAACGACACACCGACAAAATCCAATTCATAAACTTTACCGATATATTGTTGATAGCGCTTATCATCCGGATGCACGGCTACGGCCGTATCCCCGAGTTTGGTTTCGGGCCGGGTAGTAGCTATCGCAAAGGGGAAATCTTTAGAGTATTTGAACGTATATAACTTACCGATTTGATTCTTATATTCGACTTCATCATCAGACAAGGTTGAATGGCAGCGGGGACACCAGTTGACAATCCGTTCCCCCCGATAGATAAGCCCGTCTTCATGCATCAGCTTAAATACCGAACGGACGAATTTAGTCCGGACCTCGTCGAGAGTATAGGCTTCCCGGGACCAATCGCAAGAGCATCCCATTTTTTTTACCTGATTGACTATTGTATCGTGTGATGCCTGGGCGAACTGTCTTACCCTCTCTAAAAATTTTTCCCTTCCCAGACTATGCCGGTCACTTCCTTCTTCTTTAATGATTTTTTCCACCTTTGTCTGGGTGGCGATGGCGGCATGATCAGTCCCCGGTACCCAGAGCGCCCGCCTGCCTTTCATCCGGTGGTAGCGGATTAAAATATCTTCGAGCGCCAGCATGACCGCATGCCCCATATGCAGGTTCCCGGTCACGTTTGGCGGCGGCATAGAAATAGTGTAACTCTCAGCATTTTCGCTCACATCCAAATTATCCGGATTGAAAAATCCGGATTTTTCCCAGCGTTCGTATATTTTATCTTCGTATTCCTTAGGCTCATAGGCCTTGGGTATGTCGTTTTTCATAATATTACCGTACCAGAATAAGCCAATTTTGGCAAGAATCCCAGCCTTGACAAATATCCTTGACACCGCTAAGTTTTTTATATAAGGTTATAAATTGATTAAAATGCTAGAATAAGTATCAGGAGGATTTTGTAGTATTAAACGATTCTTAAACTAATTAAGCAGGGAGCGTAAGACGACCAATGCTAACGCAAGAACAACAAATCTTCGAACAAATAAAAAAATCCAAAAAAATCCTGATTACGTTCAAACGGACCTGGAACGGCGACGCGGTCGCATCCGCCCTGGCCCTGTATTTATTCCTGAAAAAACTTGACAAGGAAGTGGATATTATGGCGGAAAAATTCGACCAGGGCCGGATTTACTCTTTTCTTCCCGGTTACGGCCAGATCCAGCATGAAATCAACAATCTCCGGAAATTCATTATCTCGCTCGATATCACCAATGCGCAGGTAGGCCAAGTGCGCTACGAGCAGGACGAAAACGCCCTCAACTTCATTATTTCGCCGAAAGAGGGCTTTTTTACGAGCGATGACATCACCTCCCGCACCGGGGGGTTTAATTATGACCTGATTTTTACCCTGGATACGCCGGACCTGGAAGCGCTCGGAAAAATTTACGATAACGACACCGAATTCTTCTATAAGACCCCGATAATCAATATCGACCACCAGTCCGGCAACGAGGAATACGGCCAGGTCAATAAGATCGAGTTGACGGCGGTAGCGACCGCGGAAATCGTGTTTACGCTCCTGGCCGAATACTCCCGCGACGCCATTGACGAGGATATCGCCACCTGCCTCCTGGCCGGCATCATCTCGAAAACGCGCAGTTTTAAAACCCAAAATATCACCCCGACCGCCCTGTCGACCGCCTCCCAGCTGATTTCCATGGGTGCCCGCCGGGAAGAGATCGTCAACCGGCTCTACCGCTCGCGGCCGCTCTCGGTCCTGAAACTCTGGGGCCGGGTATTGGCGCGCCTGACAAGCGATCTCGATAACCAGCTGGTCTGGTCGATCCTGACCCGGATGGACTTCGATAAAACCGAGGCGGGCGAGGACGATCTGAGTGAAGTGGTAGACGAACTGATCATAAATATTCCGGAAGCGAAAGTGATCGTATTGATCTACGAACCCTTGATGCCGGAAGCGGCTCCGTCCCGGACCGAAGAAGGCGAACCGGAATTTATGCCTGCTGCCGGAACGGATTCGGGCCCGGGCGTTTCGGCTAAGGCGCTCATTTATTCGATAAAAAATATCAACTCTTTAAATCTGGTCAAGGAATACAATCCGGTCGGCACTAAAAGCGTCGCCGTAATCAAACTCGATAAAAACGCGACCGAGGCCGAAGCCGATATCATCAAAACGATAAAAGACAAACTGGCTAAATTACCGCTCTAATTATCACTTGAAAAAAATAAATTAAAATGATATAGTATAGCCGAGGATGAAAAATCCTTTTTTTATTTTAGCGCCCTCGGTAGGCTTTTAAAGTGCCGCGGCTAAAATAGGCGCCCATAGCTCAGCGGTTAGAGCACCACGCTTATAACGTGGGGGTCGATGGTTCAAATCCATCTGGGCGCACAGGAAAAACTATTATTATACGGACGGCTAGCTCAGTCGGCTAGAGCGCCCCGGCGAGCCGGGGAGGTCAGATGATATCGGGCCGC
>CAZYKS010000059.1:0-6030 GCA_964648375.1 uncultured Gammaproteobacteria bacterium
CGGTAAAATTAAAGCGGGCATGAGGGATCCGGGCGACCTGGATATGGTCCATATTCTCGAAAAACGATTCGGTGCGGAGATAAAACCGTATTATATCACTGCGCGCGATTTAAAGCAGGCATTGATTTATTACCAGGCGGATTTAAGGCAAGAGTATAAAAATATTTTGAATAATATCACCTCAGGGTCCGCCACCGGGGGAAACAGGGATAAATTAATAGTCAGATTGGTAGATATCCTTCTGGAATATGGCCATTTCAATAAGGCTTCCGATATCCATATCGAGCCATATGACCGGATGACCGCTGTCAGGTACCGAATTGACGGGGTGATGCATAAATTATTCGCCGTACCTAAGGAAATTTCCGATTTGATCATTGCCCGTTTGAAAATACTGGCTCGTATGCGGATCGATGAGCATATGGCGGCGCAAGACGGAAAATTCCGGTTTAATATGGAAGAAAACGAGATTGATGTCAGGGTCTCGATCGTTCCGGTTACGGCGGGGGAAAACGTGGTTATGCGGCTATTGTCCGTGGATGCGCGCAAGCTGGGCCTGGATGAGCTCGGATTCTCCGCCCGGGATTTGGAAAAAGTCAGGCAGGCGAGCGTTTATCCATACGGTATGATTTTAGTAACCGGACCGACCGGTTCGGGCAAGACCACGACCGTATACGAAATTTTGAAAATTCTTAATAAGTCGGAGGTGCATATCGCGTCTATCGAAGACCCGGTGGAATACGATATCGAAGGCGTCAGCCAGATCCAGGTAAACCCCAAAACCGGCCTGACCTTTGCCCAGGGGCTGAGGGCGATCGTTAGGCAGGACCCGGATATCATTATGGTGGGGGAGATCCGGGATGCCGAGACTGCCGGGATCGCGGTCAATTCGGCCATGACCGGACATTTGGTATTATCGACGTTGCACGCTAACGATGCCGTCACCACTTTGCCGCGGCTTCTGGATATGGGCATCGAACCGTATCTGATCACTTCAACGGTTAACCTGGTTGTGGCGCAGCGGCTGGTAAGGATGATCTGCGAAAAATGCCGGGCATCTTGCGAGTTAAGCGATGAAGAGCGGGTGGTTCTTGGGCGTGACCGGGAGCTAAGACAGGCTTTAAAGAATCGGCTGGGAGACAATTACGAAAGCATGACTTTTTATCGCGGACAAGGCTGTAAAGTTTGCGCTAATACCGGCTACCACGGCCGGATCGGAGTGTTCGAGGTTTTACGGATAAACAATGAGATCAAAAACCTGATAATTAAAAAGGCCGCCAATCATGAGATACTCGATACGGCTAAGACCAACGGCATGACTACTATTTTAGAGGACGGGTTGGATAAGGTAGTGAACGGTATTACGACGCTATCGGAAATAATCAGGGTATCATGGAAATAGACGGATGTAATTGGTAATTTGTAATTGGAAATTTGGATAACAAATAATAATTAAATTTATGTCTTATAAAAATTATCTCATTTTGGATAATTTACAAGTTTATCAGTTGTCAAGGCAATTATCTAGTCAGGCTTGGGTGATTTATCAAAATTTAGACTGGCAGTTAAAGAAAATTATGGGAGATCAGTTTATCAGGGCGATGGATTCGATTGGGGCAAATATTGCAGAAGGTTATGGACGGTATCATTATTTGGATAAAATAAAATTTTATTATAATGCCAGAGCCTCCCACTATGAAGCCGTTGCTCATTGGCTAAGTTTAATGTATGAGAGAAAAATTGTTAATTATAAAAGTTATCAAAATATTTTAAAAATATCGAATGAACTGGCGCCAAAACTAAATAGCTATATCAATTCAACTTATAAAGCAAAAGATATAATCCAAATTACAAATTACTAATTACAAATTACTTAACTTTTCGGTTTATAGGTTCATAAAATTAAAGAGAGCGATTAAATATGTATAATTTTAGAAATATTTCCCTAAAAGAAAAAGCGGTTTTTACCAAGAATTTGGCGTTGATGCTTAAGTCCGGATTGTCCATATCGGAGAGCCTCGAGATTTTGCAGGATCAGGCGTCGGGTAAATTCAAACAGACCGTTCAGGCGCTAGCGCAGTCGGTGCAGTCAGGCAACGCTTTCGCCCAGGCTTTGAGCGGATATAAAACCCTGTTCAGCGGTTTTTACATCAACGCCGTCAAGGCCGGTGAAGCTTCGGGTACGCTGGATACCAGTCTCGAAAACGTGGCGGAATATCTGCATAAAGAAAAGGACCTGAAAAGCAGTATCCGGCGCGCTATGTTCTATCCGGCAATCGTCCTCGGGCTCGGTTTCGTAATCGCGCTCGTAATCGCATTTTTCGTATTGCCGAAAATTTTACCGCTCTTCCGGGGATTAAAACTGAAGCTGCCTTTAACCACCCGGATTTTAATTGCACTGGCCGATTATATCGACCGGTACGGCGGGAGGACGCTTGTGGCCCTTTTTATCGTAGGCGCTTTAAGCATCTGGATATCCCGGCAAGCATGGATAAAACCGCTTACCCATAAATTAATCTTGAAAATTCCGATCTTAAGCGGTATCAGCCGCAACCGCAATCTGTCCGTCTCTTGCCTGACGCTCGGGACTTTGCTGAAAAGCGGATTAAGTATCAATGAGGCGTTAGCGATAACGGCCCGGACCGTAAAAAACCGTTATTATCGCCTGGCAATCGAAAATGTCGACCGCAAGGTCAGCCAGGGCAACACTCTGTCCGACAGTCTGGCCGGGCAGGGGAAATATTTCCCGAAAATGGCCACCAGCATGATCAAAGTCGGGGAAAAATCAGGAAATTTGGAGGAGGAACTGCTGGCGCTGGCAGGGATGTACGAGCAGGAAGTGGATAATGCTACCAAGCTTTTCGCGACCGCGATCGAGCCGATTCTGCTCGTCATCATCGGTTTGATGGTAGGCGGGCTGGCCGTATCGATTATTACCCCGATTTATATGATTACCGGGGGGATATAGAACGGTAATTTGTAATTGGTAATTAGTAATTTGGAAAATATATTAATGCGTTTTTACAGGTATCCAAATTACCAATTACAAATTGCTTAAATCGTTTATGCCTTATCACCTATGTTTTATTACTAAAAAATCCGGCTTCACTTTGATCGAATTGCTAATTGCAATTGGCATAATAACGGTTTTGGCCGCGATCGCGGCGCCGATCTATGGCAATTGGCAGGCGGCAACCGGGGCTAAAACCGCGGTCAATGAAATCAAAGCGGCATTGGAACTGGCGCAAGCCGACAGTGTTTCCGGTTTGGACGATTCCGCCCACGGGGTGTATTTAGATATTAACGAAAGCGGCGCCGATAGTTATACGATTTTTTCCGGTTCGAGCTACACAACGCGCGATACCAGCCATGATGACCGGCGGGAATTGGACTCGGCGCTGGTGCTGGCGACCGACATAGAGAATGCGCAAGTCGATTTTTCCCAGGGCCGGGCCCTGCCCTCAGCCGTCGGTACGGTTACGCTTACTGACAAGAGAACCGGGCAGGTATATACGACCACGATAAATGAATTAGGAGTAGTTGAAATTAGCAATGAGAAATAAAGTTATCGGATCATTATCGTGAATATTAACTTATCCGTTTTGAATCATTTTACTTACGTCTTATGACTTGTAATAATTACATAATAAATTATAAAGAAAGCAAAGCGCTAAATACTTCCGGCCAATCAATAATAGAAATTGTCGTAGCCCTGGGCATATTCGCCGTAATCGCCGGAACCATGGTAAGCTCACTGTTGGGCGGGCTGGCAATAGCACAGCGGAGCGGGGAATATCTCGCAGCCGGCGGCTTGGCCCAGGAAGGGCTGGAAGCGGTAGCCGCCATCCGCAACCGCGGTTGGGACGAATTAAGTTATGGCCGCAGCGCGGTAACGTCCGATAGTAATTATTGGGAATTTGCCGGAGAAGGGACCACTGATAATATCGACGGTTATACCCGGGTAATCGATTTTTTACCGGTCTATCGTGATAGTGATGGAAATTTGGCGGATGCAGCCCAACCGGGTACGGTCCTCGATACTGAAAGCCGCGAAGTGCGGGCTACGGTTTCGTGGAAAACTGAAACCGGCGGCGAAGATACGATCAGCTATACTACCTATCTAACTAATTGGCGACAGTAACCTATGAAGAATAATCGGGGCTTTACCCTGGTCGAGATCTTAATCTACTCCCTGCTTTTAGGCCTGATCGTGACCGGCTTCGTTAGTTTCGCTCTGGCGATTTCAAGAGTCAATAATAAGAATTTGTCCATCACCGCGGTCAATAGCGGCGCCCGTTCGGTTATTACGGAAATGAACCGCAGCATCAGGCAGGCGGATGCGGTAACCGTTCCGGCTAAAGGTAACAGCGGCAGCAATCTGGCGCTGTCGCTGCCCGACGGGGAACAGGTCAATTATTACAGCGATAACGGAATTTTATACCGGCAAAATAATGGCGGGAGCCCGTTGGCGGTTATCGACAACCGGGCCAGACTGGATAATATCAGCTTTTATAACCTATCCGCCCCGGGAGAAGCGGATAATATAAAAGTCGAATTCACCCTGCATTCAACTCCGGGCGCCGGGCCGGAATTCAATTATCAAAAATCGTTTCAGACCGCGATCGGATTAAAGCGATAATACTCAAAAACCGGCGCATAAGCGTCCCGATAACCATAAACCGATGCAGATTACCGGATTAAAACAAAATACAGGCATGGCAGCGATCATTACGGTCGTGGTAATCAGCGTCGTGGCTTTACTGGCCGTTAAAAGCCTTTCGCTTATCGGTATCGATACTTTAACCGCCGGCTATAATACGGCCAAAGCCGGGGAAGCGCTGGCACTGGCCGACGGTTGCGCCGAAGACGGCCTGCTCCGCTGGCAGTTAAACCCGAATTATAGCGCAACCGATGCGGATATTAGCCTGGGAAACGGCCGTTGCAACATTACCGCATCCGGAAGCAGTACCGAGATAATAATAAACGCGGTTGGACAAGTCGATGATTTTTATAAAAGCGTGGAAATCCGGGCGGTTCGGGCCTCGGGAACGCCGATTATGATCGAATCCTGGGAAGAAACGGGCGGCTAGCGCAATTAAGCATGAAGAGTGGAAACGAAGAAATTTTTCCATAGGATCCGGATATAGAATAAGATAAAATCGTAAATAAGTCGTTTAAATATTAAACCGTGTAAGTCGTGTTATTCATATGGCGATTAAATCATTAGGAGTGGATATTTCCGACCATAGTATTGAAGCGGTCGAAGTTAGAAAAAACGGGGACAAACTGGAAATCGTTAATATCGGCCGGACAACGCTTGCTGCCGGAATCGTGGAGCGTGGGTTGATCAAGAACAGGGAAAAATTGGTCCAGGAGCTGCAAACGGTATTCAGGAACGCCAAACCGAATCCGATTCGGGGCGCGGAACTCGTTTTCGGTTTGCCGGAAAGCCGGGTATATGTAGAGATTTTCGATTTGCCGGTTGAGACGGCTAATCTCGGAGCGCAGGTTACGGACGCGGTGAACGGAACCGTGCCGTTAAAACCGGAGGTAATGAGCATAGACTATAAAATATTGGATAAAACCAGGGATAAAGGGGAAGCGAATACGGTCAGGGTCATTACGGCGGCGGCTGAACGGGAATTAATCGTGACATGGCGGGAATTATTCCAGAAACTGGGTATGAGGGTTAAGCTGTTCGATCTCGAAATCCTGGCCTCATTTCGGGGAATTATGCGTGCTTTTCCATCTCAGCCTATGGCCTTACTCGATATCGGCGCCAATACCGGCAACCTGGGGATATTCACTCAGCGCGGGCTTGAATATAGCTGTACCATACCGCTGGCAGGCAAAGCCTTAACAGAGAACATTTCACAGGCACTGGCAATCAGTATCGAAGAAGCAGAAAATATTAAATTGCGAGAGGGTATTAGCGGCTCGGTTGAAGTCAGAAACGCTTTAATACCGGTGCTGGGCCGATTAATAGCAAAAGTTAGGAATAATCTCGAATACTTTAAAGAAAAAAATAAA
>CAZYKS010000060.1:0-5705 GCA_964648375.1 uncultured Gammaproteobacteria bacterium
TATTTTTTTCCCGGATGAATTTATAGAGGTTTTCCCCCCTGACCCCCCGGTAAAACGATGCTTTCAGTTTGTTCGAGTAAAACAGCGGACGGGGGATGGTTAGTTTACCCTTATAAAAACCGGCGTCCCAGAGGAATTTCATGCCGTCATACACGTTTTTTCTGGGTTCGCTCGAATGGGCGCTGCAGTAGATCGGCAGGGTTTTGGTTTTACCCTCTTCGGTTTTGAAAGTAGTGATGAATTCGAACACGACATGGTAAGTCTCATCCCAGATATGCTTCTTGATCGGGTTGATTACGATTTTCTCGATTGCCTTAAACCCCGGATAGCGCGGCAACAGCCGTTCGCTGAAATAATCATGTACGAATTCGGGGTCGAGCAGTGGTAAGATTGGATTCATATAATCTACGAAATTACGAATATTATTACGAATTTACGAATTAATTGAATTTTAAATAATTTTAAAATCGGATTCGTAAATTCGTAATTAGATTCGTATATTCAAAGCAATTAAGTTTTTTTCCAGTAATACGCCCAGTGTTTTTGCCAGACCATTTTTATGATCGCAGTATAGAGTTTTTCCGCTTCAAGCTTAATTTCGCGGGTAGCCTCGTTTTCGAGGGACCGGATCGAACGGATCAGGTCGTCCGTCCCGCGTTCGATTTCGTCCGGACCCCAGGACAGGGGGCCGAATTGGCGGGAAAAATCACGGGCGCTTGACCACCAGAAAGTGCAGCTCTGCAGGCCCCTGACCAGATGCCAGCGCGCCCACTGGTAATTCTTGTCTTTATTATAGCGTTCCAGCGTAGTTAGGGCCAGCTCGGCCAGCTGCCATTGTTTGCGCTGGATCGTATTGTTTTTTTCTTTCCAGAGAATGAACGGCTGGTTGTTTGCCAGGTCTTTTTCCGTCGTTTCCCAGTTATGCGATGGAATAGTAACCGCCTCCGGGACCGGCTGGGAATCGATGAATTCGGTCACGGTTAAAGCGGTAAGATTACCGCTTTTCAGTAATTTTTCGAATTCGGCGGTCGGGTCAATGTGCCTGAGGCCGTAAAGTTCTCCGTCAGTGGCGGTAATCGCGGAGGCGGGGGGCATTTTTAGCTTAAGTAATTTCGCGATCGTGGTCGGGACATAGCTATTCGAGAATTTACGGGAGCGGAGAATTATCTTAAGGCCGCTCGCTCGATCGAGATAAACCGGTTGCGGGGGGTCGACTTCGAGTTGGCCTTGATATGCGATTTGGTCCAGAATTAACCAGCGGTACCCCAGGCCCGCGATTATTTTCGCCGCTTCCGGACTATAAGCCATCTCCGGCATAAAAAAACCCGCCAGTTTAAGGTCGGTGCCAAAATTTTTCTTTAAAATAGATTCGTTTTCTTTTACCTGTTTGATAATTTCCGATTCCGGAATTAACGGCAGGATCGGATGGAAAGCCGCGCTGCCGACCAGCTCGATCCGCCCGGCACCAGCCAGTTTTTTAATGCGCACGATAATCTCATCATACCCCAATTCAGCCCAGCGCAAGAGCAGGCAGCCGTTGACATTCAGGGTGAATTTTATCTGCGGGTGCTGTTCTAAAGCCCGGACAATGCGCAGGTAGCTTTTTTCCGTCGCTTCCCTGATAACATAATCGGTGGTGTTGGCCGGTTGGTAAAGATGAAGAAAATTAATCCACTGCATATATGTTTGGGTTAATTTAATACGATAGTTACCCTACGAATCAACGAATCATTTCACGAATATAACAAATACGTTAAAAAATATTTTTACAGTAATTTATTTATAGTGTTAATTAAAAGTATTCGTGAATTTGTGTGAGGATTTGTTGATTCGTAGGATAGGGATGTTATTCAATGCAAATATATAGTAGCCTATAAAATTACTTTATGATTAACATCAAAACAAAATTAAATTAAAAAAACAGGCTGATTGCGCCTATATTAGTTATAGCAAAGATTAGTCGATTTTACAATAGTTAGCGGTTATCCGGTCGGTTATTGGCAGAAATTTATTGTCCGTTCATGCGGATGGCTTTGCGGTATAGGGTGATGTACTTTTTCGCCGGGATTTCCCAGGAGTTCGATTCCCGCATCGCCCGCACCATCAGGTTGCGCCAGACTTGCTTATGTTTGCGGTTTTCGATCGCGCGCACTAACGCTGCGAACAGAGAATAAGGGTCGAACAGATTGAAAGTAAAGCCGTTGCCGGTATTCCTCGCCGGGCTGTAGTCGGTAACGGTATCATGGAGGCCGCCGACTTTGCGTACGACCGGGATACAGCCGTAGCGCATGGCCAGGAGCTGGTTGATGCCGCAGGGTTCGTGGTGCGACGGCAGGAGAAAGATATCGGCGCCGGCGTAAATCAGCGTCTCCCGGTCTTCGTTGCCGGCGAACGGCTGCCAGGCGAATTTCTTTTTATTTTTATGGCAGAATTTTTTCAATTCGTTGATATAATTCTTGTCTCCGTCCCCAAGGATTACGATCTGCGCGTCCAGCCGGCTTAATGGATCGAGAATTTCAATCAAGAGTTCGAAGCCTTTCTGAAATGTGACCCGCGAAGTCAGCCCGATAATCGGTATTTTATTGTCAACCGGCAGGCCGGCCCATTCCTGCAAGCTGTTTTTATTGAGTTTCTTGTGGTGGATTTCTTTATAGGTGTAGTTTTTATACAGACCCGGATCATTTTCGGGATTATATTCCTTGTAATCGATGCCGTTGACGATCCCGAACAGGCGGTCTTCGCGGTTCTTAAGGATGCGGTCCAGGTCCTGCCCGAATTTTCTGGTCATAATCTCTTCCCGGTATTGTTCGCTCACGGTATTGATTAAGTCGGCGGACAGGAGGGCGCGCTTGGCGAAATTGATGTATTCCAATTCCGGATTGTCCAGGTGGGGCAGGCGCTTATGCCCGTAATCCTTATTTTTAGGCGGTACTTCCCACCAATTCTTACCCAACTGAAATACCAGGTTATGGATGGTAAAAACGGATTTTGCGTTCCTCAGGGTTTTTGAGTAGCGGAAGTCGGTTTTCAGATAAAAGGGAATCAGCCCGGTCTGCCAGTCATGGCAGTGGACGATGTCGGCTTCGTATTTAAGTAACGAGATCAGTTTTAAAGCGGCGACATCGAAAACCATAAAGCGGGCGTTTTCATGGGCCGAGCCATACAGGGTTTTGCGGCGGGAAAAATATTTCTTGTTTTCGATAAAATAGACCGGCAACCCTTTCATCAAATAGCCCTTGAAATAATTGATCCTGACCGCATCCTTCGAATTCAGATAGACTTTGACATTTTCGAATACGGGTTTCAGGTTATATAGTTTCTTACTGATAATTTTTCCGTAAAACGGCGTAATCACAATCACTTCATGCCCCAGGCGCTTGATCGCTTTCGGCAGACTGCGGGTGACATCCCCCAATCCGCCGCTTTTCGAAAAGGGGGCCACTTCGGAGGCGATTGAGACTATTTTAAGCTTTTTGGTCATATTGTGATGCGAATATGCGAATTAATGCGAATACCGCGAATCGTGAATATGCGTATTGGCAGCGCAGATGGCGATAGCCAGGGCGTCGGCGGCATCATCTGGTTTTGGAAGTTCCTTTAAATTTAATAGCAGTTTTACCATTTTTTGTACTTGCAGTTTCGAGGCCTTGCCGTAAGACGAAACCGCTAGTTTCACTTCCAAGGGGGTAAATTCGGTAATTGCTACATTATGCTGTTTAGCGGTCAGCATAACCACACCCCGGGCCTGGCCGACGACAAACGCGGTTTTGGCATTACTGGCGAAAAACAGCTGTTCGATCGCGATCAATTCCGGCTTATGTTCTTCGATCAATCGAGACAGCTCCTGGTTGATAATATGCAGGCGCTTGGTCATTTCGGTCCCGGCTTTGGTTTTGATCGAACCATAGCCTAAATTGCGTAAATTTCTCCGGTTATCGCGGGAAATTATACCATAACCGGTATCGGCAATACCCGGATCGATACCTAAAATTATATAGCTCATATTAAAGCCGTTTTAAATATTGGAAACATTGGTATAATAATCTGCCGCATCTTCGCTGTCTTCCAGCGCTTCGATAAAATTTTCGATTCTATCCTTATCGGCCGCGTTCATTTCGATTTCCTCTTTAGCGATATATTCGATATCGGCCGATTCGGGTACAATTTTATTATCTTCGAGAAATTTGTTGACGGTTTGCAGGTCTTCGATTCTAGTCATAACCGTTATCCCTTCTTCCTCTTTTGAAATATCGTCCGCTCCGGCGTCAATTAATCCCAGTTCGAAATCGTCCCAACCTATACTCGAATCCCGGATTGCCTGGTTGGTGATATTGATTACTCCTTTCTGCTCGAAATTCCACATCACCGACCCGAGCGCTCCGCCGTATTTCGAGAAAATATGCCTGATATTGGCGGCGGAGCGGTTCTTATTGTCGGTCAGCGATTTTACGATAAATTGCGAGTTGGCCGGACCGAAGCCTTCGTAGATCAGTTCCTGGATCTGCTCTCCTCCCAGCTCGCCGGTGCCGCGCTTGATCGCCCGTTCGATATTATCCTTGGGCAGGTTAGCGGCTTTAGCCTTATCGATCGCCATCCGCAGGGTAAAATTCGTATCCGGATCGCCGCCCTTTTCCCGGGCCGCGATCGTAACCATATTGCCGAGCCGGGTAAATAAAACCCCCCGCTTGGCATCAGTGGAGCCTTTTTGGCGCTTGATTTTAGCCCATTTGGAGTGTCCAGACATACGTAATTTTCGAATGTCGAATGTCGATTTTCGAATTGATAATTTTAGAATTTATATTAAAAAATCAGGCTTTGCCTGATGAATTAATCATATCATTAATATTAAAGAAAATCAAGATTTTATTAATGTTCTTCGATTTTTTTCTTAACATAATCATAAACTTTTTTAAATACCTGTTTTTGGTTCAGCTCGGTCGTATCCAACCTATAATCATAATGGACGGTATCATAGACGTCGAAATTATAATATTGGCGGTATCTTTTTATATCGCTATTTTTCCTTCGGCGATTGCTCGCCAGTACGGCCTCAACCGATTCGAGCTGAATATCTTCGTTGCGCTCGTTGTTTTCGAGTAATTCCCGATAAATCCTTTCCGCCCCCGCGTTTTCATCAACGTCAAGATAAATTTTCAGTGAATGGGGAATAAAATGCCAGGAAGTCCGGCCCTCGATGATGAAATTGTCCCTGGTTTTTCCCAGTTCTGTTTGGTATTGATCGACCGCAATATCGGTACTGGGGTCGGTTTCCCCGAGTTTATTGTATTCGGCCAAGGTCATGCCCAATTCTTTAGCTTTTCCCCGGCGTATGCCGCCGATATAAAAATATTCCCAGCCGAGCTTTTCCGCCAATTTTTTCGCGATGGTGGACTTGCCGGACCCGGCGGGGCCGTTGATTGATATGATCATAAAATAAATTTAGGATTTATGATTTAGGATTCATGACTGCATCTGGCGGCACTTCGTGAATAAATGTTTATTTATATAAAACAAATTATTTTATCTTTTTCAGAAAAATTTTCAAATCTTGCGGCAGGTCGATTTCGAATTCCTGTTCATGGCCGCCTAGGTCTTTGAAGCGTAAACGGTGGGCCACCAGGAAGATACGGCCGAGGTTAAGTTTTTTGTTTTTTTCCCGGGTCTTTTTCGTGCCGTATAGATCGTCGCCGACTACCGGTACGCCA
>CAZYKS010000061.1:0-5627 GCA_964648375.1 uncultured Gammaproteobacteria bacterium
GTGGTAAACACGCTTTTTCCGAGGTAGCGCCCTTCGAATTTCACCCGGACATTACCGACATCTTCCCAGGACCTGATCAAACCGGCCGGGTAGGAAAAATAGCCGTGGTTTAAAGCGTTCGACCAATTTTCCTGGTCCAATATGCCCAGCTGCTGCCATAGTTGATTGGACGTTGTGCTGACCGAATACCAGATGATAATATGGGGCAAGGCCTGGGCATCTGCCCCCTTGATCGATAAAAATCGCTGCAGCCGCTCGCCCAGGCTGATTCCGCCGTCCTCGTTATCCGGTGCGTCCGGGGCTACTGTGTCCGGGGCAGTATCGACTTCCACGTTACCGCTATCACCGCTCTCGATAATATCGACCTGGCCGGATTTCGACTCTGTCGTATCGACGCGTCCCGCGTCTACATCCGCTTGAGGCGCGCTGGTATCTTCCCCGCTATATTGCTGGCCCTCATTATCGCTATTATCACCGTCAATCACGGATGGGGTATGAGTGGCGGTATCAAAAGTATCAACAGTTCCGGCCGCATCCCGGCTTGTCGTCTCCGTTTCCGCTGCCGAGGAAGTATCGTTGGCGCTGCTGTCGGCTGTTTTTGAAAATACCGTGGCAAAGGAAAATTCGATGTTCGCGGACAGGAATTTACCTGATTGCGGCGGTGCGCCGCTCACGGCCGTGCTGTCCTCGGCGTTTACGCCCCCGAATTTGAACCATCCCTTAATAATTTTTTTTGCCCATGATAAAAGCTTATCCGGGGTCGAACTGCCTGATTCCGTATCTGTGTCGGTCGCCACCTGAGCTGCCGTTCCCGTACCGCTAAGTTCCATCATCTCGATTTCTCCGTCCGCATTATCGTTATTCGCTTCAATGGCGACAGTACCGGAGGCGGGATTTAGGGTTTGGATTCCGCTGATTTGCAGTCCGTACTCCCCTGAGTCCGTATCGGAGGAAGTTGCGGTTTTCTGATCGCCGCTATCGCCCTTGCTATTGTCCCTGGTTTTGCTGATAGCGGACAAATCGCCGCTGCCCGGGTCCGAGCTGGTGGCGGTGGGGTCACGGCTCATATCCGGATAATTTTCGGCCGTAGTGCTGGAAATAACGCTATTTGTCGACGACGCATCCATCCGATCAGGCTCCTTTTCCTCCGTATCCGTGGCTTTTTGTTGGTCGGCGATAAAATCAGAACAAATAACCGAATAATTGCCCCCCTGATAAAATGCGGAATTATCCTCGTTAAATTCATCCGGCCCGCTGCCTGCTTCCAAGTCAGGACGGCCGGCGGCATTAAACACACTCCACCAACCGCGATTATAATCGCTCGCGATCGAGTCGCTTTCGCAATTTTCGCTATAAAAATTTACCGTAGCGATATTATCTGCAGCCGTATTGAGTGAAGCCTCCAGTTTATCGTAAATATTATAACCGACTAAAACAACCGCAATAAAAAACGCGGCAAAAACAATACGCCACGTTAATCGCGATAATCTCGATATAATCGTAAGCGGAATGTTTTTGGTACGGAATTTACCGATACCCAGCCGGAATCCGGCTGCCGGCATCAGCATGCGCTTCATAAACGACGTTAAAACCCGAAGTTTCCGCCTTCGAAAGGGATTTTTATTCGGTTGTAATTGCATGGGGATTAAAAGAATTTTTATTTTAAGGCATAGTGCGTTAAAAGGATAATGGCTGGGCGTTCACCACCGGTTCTGCCTGTTGGGAAAAATTTTGCGCAGCGGGAGAAAACGCCTGAACCAGAAAAACGCCGATAATTAAAAAGCTCAAAAACAAAACAGCCAATAACGGAATGGCGGTTTTAAAGGTTTGAAAAAATAATTTTAATATATTTAACTGTAAATTGATTTTACGCAACTGGGTATGGAATTTAGCTTTAGGGCCGTCACCCGTTTCGGTTTGTTTTTTATCTTTATATTCCATAACCGCTTCAGCGGTCGTTACCCAGGTAATATTGGTATAGATCTGCTTTCCTGGAATTTTACCGGCACGGATCAACTGGCCGATATAGTCGGAACTATAACCGGAAATCTTGGCGGCATCTTTAAGGGTAATTAACTTTTTTTCGTCTTTGATTTCCATTATAAAATTATAAATATCCTCGTGAAAAACGAGATATTTAATGTTAGCAAATCTCGACCATCGAGATATTGTTTTACTTGACTCTATTATACCATTTTTAGCACTATAATTCAATCGAAATAATATATTCCTTTAATTATTAAATATTAGTTAATTTAAGGTTATAAAATCCTTGAATTTGTTTATAATGAATACTTTAATTAACTACCATACCCGGGCTGTGGATAAATTTACAAACAAAAAATCTACATATTTAAATACGTAGACCATATAAGTATATATTTGTTTTATAAAAATATCTGCTGAATTCTCTCCTGATCGTATATATGTATTATTTGGCGTCAATTGCCGGCCATTGGCGCTTTTTAGCGTATTATAATTCCCCGACTTCTATTTTCCTGATATTCTCATTCGTGATACCGAGGCCTAAATTCCGCATTACCGAAAAAGCATCCGACGGTTTACCTAAATAATACGCATGTTTGTCCCCCGGATAAATATAATAAGCCTTGCCGGAATCATCGACATCAATCAAGATTTTTCCTGATACAAAGTCCGGATAGGTGGTATACTCTGTCAGAAAAGCATGCGTCGCTCCCAGCCCCAGCTTCTGCATCAGCGCGAAAGCCCGGCTGGGAGAGCTTAAAAAATATTTATTTTGATCGTCCGGATTAACATACCATGCCTCCCCGTTATTTTCAACCTGCAGGAGGATCATGCCGCGCAAACGCTGGGCTAGCCGGCCGTCGGCATTAACAACCAGCGCCCGCTCCGCGAACACAGTGGTCTCGTACGCATCCGGCAGGAATTCCCCGCTTTCGATACCGAGTACGGTAACGTTTTCGATGCAAGTATCGTTGTCCCAAATATATCCATCCTGGCAGCGGCAGAGATAATCGCCGGACTCGCTTTCGCCAGCGGATTGGCTATAATCCCCGTACTCGCTTTGGCAGGCGTCATCCGGAGTCTGGCAGCGTCCGTAAAGGAATTCACCGTTCGCCTGTTTATAGGTGCTATAGTAAAGCATGCCGTCCGGACAGGATTCGATGCATTTGGTTTTAAGGCCGTTCCAGCTGTAGCCTTCGGCGCATTCGCATACTACCTTGCCGCTGTCGTCAACCGCCCCGGTGGCGATGCTATGTTCCCCGTATTCTACCCGGCAGCCCTCCTCGTAATTGACACAGGCGCCTGCGGACCGGATTTTTCCCACCGGACAGGAATTATTGTTCAATTCGCTGCCGCTTAAACAGGCGGCGGCCTCGCGTAAACAGGCCGAGTAGCCGAAAGGGTTGGTTAAATCGTATTCGGCGCAGCTGAAACATTGATCGAATCCGCTCTGGCCGTAGGTCGCGATCAGGCCGGCCTGCCGCGACTGATTATCGAATTTTTGCGCATCATAAATCTTTAACGGCTTCTCCGCTACTTCCGTACCGGTTTGCGAGAACGCCAAACCCGGCAATACTATCGCAAATATTGAAATTGTAATAAAAATCTTGCGTATCGGCATAAATTATCTTTATATAATATTTCTTCTTATCTCTTTATTTTTTTGATCTTATTTTTCTTATTTTATTAACCTTTTGCTTTTCGACCTTCGCACTTCATTATTTGTCAGCTTCCGCACGACCCGCTGCCGCTGCCAGAGCCCGAACCGAAACCGGGCGCCGGCACTGTGCTTGATAGTTCGGCCGCACACTCCTCCGGCTGATCCTTGAAATATGAACAAATCGTAGTTAAAAGACTGGCGGGGTCCCGTGAGCTTATTGCGGTCTTTCCGTTTATCACTAATGTCGGCGAACCCAGAACACCGTACTTTATCACATATTCTTTATCGATGTCAAATACCGGATAGCGGCCACTGAGCCAGGTGGCAGGATTGTTATATTTTTCCGTTACCTGGTATTGGTTATCGGCCTGGTTCAGGCAGGTTTCCAGGCCGGCCGGATCGATGCCTATATTATCGAGGCAGGCGCCGGAATCGCCCGCCGCCACGAAACAGTTTAAGTAATCCGTGAGCTTAGCCGGTTCGTTCTCGCGGATGCAGTACTGCCTAAGTTCTTCATCGAGTTCGATCTGCCCATGCATGGCATAATCGACGAACTCGAGTTTAAAGTCGATTTTATTTCCCAAGGTATCCAAGACCGGCAATATCCCTTTCTCGATCTGGAGCCCGTAGGGGCAATAGCTCATCACGAACAGCTCTACCATAACTTCCGGTTTGCTCCCAATTTTATCTTCAAGCGCCGCCATATCCATCACTGCCGGCTTATAGTTTCCATCGTTCTTGGCCAGATAGAAGACCAACGCCTGCCCGCCGGATAACGTCAGCGTCACCCGATAAAACTCCCCTTCCCGGCCCACGTCTTTAATTTTAACTTTACTGTCCGGCCCCAGAATATCTTCGGCAATATACGCTTTCACCCCCTCCAGGTCAGCGTCGCTCGTAACCGTATCCGAAGCGACGATCGGGACCGCGGCCAGATCGCTATCGCTGATTCCGAGCCCGAGCTCGCGCATGATTGCGAGCGCGTCCGTTGGGCGTCCCAGATAATGGAGCGCTAATTGCGACGGCTCGACGTAATAAGCTTCGCCGCTAGCCTCGACCCTAAGTAATATCCTCCCGGCCAGCCTTAGGGGCGCTTTATCTTTAAACGAATTGAAATCGGCTTCCGATACTCCGAGTCCGAGCTCGCGCATGACCTTAAACGCGTCCGCCGGGTGTCCTAGATAGTGGCGCTTCCCGTCCGCCGGATTAACATACCAGGCCTGCCCCACCGATTCGACCTGCAGGAGTATTTTCCCATCCAATTTAGAAGACGTTTGTTGGGCATTAATAATTTTCCCGTAGATAAATAACAATATTAACGATAAACTTATTATAATTATTTTTCGTATCATATTCTTATTTTATAACCATTTGGAATCGCATTATTTGCATTTATGATTGCCGGGTTTAAAATCTTCAACCTGTTTAAAGATAAATTATACCTGTGTGAAATCTTCGCCAGACTTATTTGCGGAATCTTTGTGGGTATCTTTATCTTTAGGCCTTCATGCAGTTTGGTGGGGTCGATATCTGAATTGATTTTTTTTATATCGTTAATATCAATGCCCCGGTATTGTCGCGCTAAATTATACAAATTTTTATCCGTCTTTTTAAATATATGGATTTTATATTGATCCGGTTGCTTAATCGCGACTTCCTTGTTCCACCTTAATGTCGATTTCCGGTTACCAGGTACGTCACCTGATTTAATTATTTTCGATATCGCGTTAAATTTTGGAGGGTAATTCATGTTTTCGTTATAACCCCTGATCGAGTGAAAAAAATATTTTTCCCTGAATTCGTTATCGGTCGGTAAGATTATCCGATCACCAATTTTTATATTATTCGGATTTGGAATATTATTTTTATTCAATTCTTTTAATTCATTAATTCCGATTCCGTAACTTGAGGCAATATCTGAAAAGGTGTCATTTTTAACGACCGTATGAACGAGCGACTCGTTCTTCGCGTAATTCTTTTT
>CAZYKS010000062.1:0-5513 GCA_964648375.1 uncultured Gammaproteobacteria bacterium
ATTTATAAATAAAGATTAAATTATGAAATTGATTAGTGCCTGTCTGGTAAGCGTCAACTGTAAATACAACGGCCAGAATAACGCCGACGATTTAGACCCGGCAATCTATGAAGAATACAAGCGGGGCAATTTAATCCCGGTTTGTCCGGAGCAGTTGGGTGGCTTCGCCACTCCGCGGTTGCGGGCCCAGATTCAAAACGGCGACGGGCATGATGTTTTAAATAACAAAGCCAGAGTGGTCGATGAAAACGGCCAGGACGTTACCAAATATTTTATCCGGGGCGCGCAAGAGACTTTAAAAATCGCCCAGGCGCTTGGAATAAAAGCGGTGATCTTTAAGCAACGCAGTCCTTCCTGCGGTTGCGGTAAAATTTATGACGGCAGTTTTTCCGGTAGAGTCATCGCCGGTGACGGAGTAACGGCCGCAATTCTTAAGCAGAAAGGGATTGAAGTTATATCCGAAGAAGAGGTTTAAGGCCAAATTTAAACGGATTTATTTGTAGGAAGATTTTGACAAAAATAAGTAATTATCATACTATTAAAGTGCCTATCAATAGGCTTTTTTATTATTCACAGATATACAAATCAAAGTACAAGTTTATTAATATTCGGTTATTCGTAAATTTGTAAATAGATTTGTATTTTTGTAACCATATGATCAATTATAAAAATCTCAAGGAGGCGGACCCGGAAATCATGCAAGCGATAATCCGCGAGCGCGAACGGCAGACCGATGAGCTCGAGCTGATCGCTTCGGAAAATTACGTTTCTAAAGCGGTGCTCGAAGCCATGGCCACGGTTCTGACCAATAAATATTCGGAAGGTTATCCGGGCAAGCGCTATTACGGCGGTAACCAGGTAATCGACGATGTCGAAACGATCGCGATTGAAAGGGTGAAAAAATTGTTCGGCGCCGAGCACGCCAATGTCCAGCCCCTGTCCGGGTCGCCCGCGAACGCGTCCGTCTATTTCGCGTTTATAAAACCGGGCGACAAGGTTTTAGGCCTTAAGCTCGACCACGGCGGACATCTGTCGCATGGGCATAAAGTCAATTTTTCCGGGATTTTATATGATTTCGTCCAGTACGAAGTGGACGAGAACACCGGCCGGATCGACATGGACCAGGTGGCTGCGATCGCGCGTAAGGAAAAGCCGAAGATGATCGTCGCCGGCTATTCGGCTTATTCGCGTGAGATCGAATGGCAGCGCTTTAAAGAAATCGCGGACGAGGTCGGAGCGTTCACATTCGCCGATATCGCCCATACTGCCGGTCTGATCGCGGCCGGGGAGCTCGATAGTCCGGTACCGTTTTTCGATGTCGTCTCCACCACTACCCATAAAACCCTGCGTGGCCCCAGGGGAGCGATCATCATGTGCAAGGAAGAGTATGCCAAGCAGGTGGACCGGGCCGTATTCCCGGGCATGCAGGGCGGGCCGCACGACCATATTACCGCGGCTAAAGCGGTCGGCTTCGGCGAGAATCTTAAGCCGGAATTCAAGGATTACGCTAAGCAGGTGATCAAAAACGCACAGGTGATGGCGCAGGAGTTCAAAGCCAGCGGCTACCGGATCATTTCGGACGGGACCGACAACCACCTGATGGTAGTCGATATGAACCATAACGGCACTAACGGCCGGGAAGCAGAGGCGGCCCTGGAAAAGGCCGGGATATCGGTATCGCGCTCGACCATCCCGAACGACCCCAACCCGCCGATGTACCCGTCCGGAGTGCGCTTCGGCACGCCGGCGATCACGACGCGGGGCATGAAGGAAGCGGAAGTGAAAACGATTACCAAGATGACGGTGGAAGCGATGCAGAACAAGAATGACGATAAAAAACTCGCGGAAATCAAGCAGGCGGTGAAGGAGCTATGCGCAAGTTTTCCGATACCAAGCGTGTAATTACCCACGAATATACAAATCTAAATACAAATTTACAAATTGGAATTGTAATTTTGATTTTGACATAAATTTACTTATTTTAGCGTATAAATTGAATTAATTAAAATTTAATCTTTAGTTCGTATAATAACTATTGGTGCAATAAAATAAAAATAAAATCGAAGGGAGGGATGGAAAATGGAAAAAGATCCTTTGAAATTTCCGCTAAAGGAAAATGTGGATCAAATCGAAAAGCGCTTGATAGAATTATGGCTGGACTTTGGCCATGATGTCATGGGACCCCTTAAAAAAAGAATTGGAGAATTGAGTCGAAAAAAGTTGAAAGAATTAATTGATATCGGAATTAGCTATATGTGTATTTTTGAGTATAACTTAAAAAAACTGCCTGAAGACTCGCGTAAAAACCATGAAAGAGGCTTAAAAGTAATCCGAGAGACTTTAAAAATCGCAAATAAGCAAAAAAGAAGAAAGGGGTGGTCTCTATGCTGGATCAGAAAAAATTAAGGAAAGCGCAAGCGGATAAAACCAATATATACGAACTAAAGCATCAGGAGATATATTCTTGGTGCTTTATCATTTTATTTACAAATTACAAATTTAATTACAAATATACAAATTTGATAAATATCGATAATTATGGCGGAAATTATTGATGGCCGGATGCTGGCCGAGAAAATTAATGATAAAACTGTAGCGGAAGTTAAGAACCTGCCCCGGCGGCCCAGCCTGGCGATTATTTTAGTGGGAGAGAACCAGGACTCGGAGCTGTATGTTTCTAAAAAAGAAAAAAAAGCCAAAGAGGTTGGTGTTGATACGCATCTGTACAAATGCGAAAAGAATATTGGGCAGGAGAAAATCCTCGAGACCATCGACTGGTTGAACAAAGACGACGAAATCGACGCGATTATGGTACAGCTCCCCCTGCCGCACCAGCAAGGCTACGATACCGACGAAATCATTGCCCGGATTAACCCGGATAAGGACGTGGACCGTTTTCATCCCGACAATATCGGGCCGATCCGCGAATCCTGCAGCCAGGACCATATTCTACCCCCGGTTTTCGGCGTGATCCTTGAGATGCTAAAAAGCGTTAATTGTTCGCTTGAAGGTGCGAAAGTCGTGATTTTATCGAAAAGCGAGATTTTCGGCGGCAGTCTGGCTAAAGCGCTCGCGTGCAAGGGCGCGGTCGCAACTTTGTGCGGGCCGGACGATGCCGAGCTTAAAGAAAAATGCCGGGAAGCCGAAGTCCTGATCCCGGTTCTGGGCAAGCCGAAATTCGTGACCAAAGACATGGTCAGGGAAGACGCTATAATAATCGACGTCGGGATTACACGAGAGCTGGGTTCGGTTTACGGTGATGTTGATTTCGATGAAGTTAAGGACGTAGCCGCTTATATCTCGCCGGTGCCGGGCGGCGTCGGGCCGATGACGGTCGCGATTACACTGCGGAATACGCTGGAATTATATAAACGGCGGGCAGCAAATCAGGATCGCTGAAGGCGCTGAAATAAACATGAAAGCACTGACGGCAACGTATAAGAGATTTCTCGGCTCCCTGCCGGTCGCTCGAAATGACAAGTTAATTTGGGCGGGGTGGGACCGATGACGGTCGCGATTACACTGCGGAATACGCTGGAGCTGTATAAAAGACGGAGTAAAGAGTAAACAGACAAAAGTAAACAGTTACTATCATAACTCACTATGGTGGGTTTTTTGTTTGACAATTATGTGTATATTACATAAGATAGGGAAAACTAACATGGTCATTATAAAATTTAATTAAATTTTTTTGATAAGGAGGGAACGATGGAATATTGCGAGCTTGAAGTAAAGGTGGTGGAAAGTTTCAGGATTAGCAAAGGCATCCATGTGCTGGTATTTTTTTGGCCGAATCATCCGATAATTCTGCCGGGGCAATTCATATCGCTTCAGCCGGGATATTGGGGATCGGTCATGCCCCGGCCGTTTTCCGTGTATAAAACCGGGAAGAATTATGTTTCGATATTGTTCCAGATAGTAGGAGAAAATACCAAGTACTACTCGGAATTAGATCCCGGAGACAGAATCAAGATTTTCGGACCGCGCGGCAATAGAATCGTGATCGACGAAAAATACGATCGGATCATCCTGGTCTCCGGCGGTATCGGCATAGCGCCCCTGACGTTTCTCGCTAATACCCTGATAGATCAAGGGAGAGAGGTATTATTTCTAGCCGGTTTTCGCGAAAACGTTTTCGGTATATCGACTTTAGAAAATTACCGCTGTAACGTCCGGGTGATTACGGAAAAAGGGCAATGGAAAAACGGACTGGTGACCGAGCTGCTCGCGCCAGAGCTCGATTCCGACCAAGGCAGATCGCTGGTAGTGTCGTGCGGTCCGATACCGATGCAAATAGCCGTCAATAAACTGGCTGCCGGCCGCAACCGTACCAAAATTCTCTGGGAAGAAATAATGGCCTGCAGCCGTTGTGGTTGTAAAGGTTGCGCCGTGCCGGTAAAAGGCGATAGTTATGCGCATACCTGTAAAGACGGTCCGGCGTTCGATTCCGAAGATATCGACTGGAACAGGGTTAAGATAAAAAAACCGTTTTATTTCAAAGTTTCCGAAAAGGAGAAACCTAAAATTGTTACGAATCCGTTAGCGGTCGTACTTACCGGCCAAAACGGGCAGAGGCTGGAACTCGAATACCCTACCTGTAACGCGTCCGGCTGCATGGATACTGACGAAATCGAAAAAGGCTGGGTCGATATCAGCCGGCTGGGCATGCTCGCAAGCAAAGGTTCGACTTTGGAAAGCAAACAGGGCAATCCGCCGCCCCGGGTATGGGAAGTTTTCGGCGGGATGCTTAATTCGATCGGACTGCAGAACGATGGCTTGGAAATTTATCTTAAGCGGAAATTGCCCATATGGCTGTCGTTTGGGAAGCCAATCGCCGCCAATATAGCCGGCAGAATTCCCGAAGAATACGGCCAAATCGCCGCCAGATTAGCCGATTCAGGCGTCAGTATGATCGTACTTAACGTATCTTGCCCCAACATGAATAAGCGGATTATCGGAAAATACCCGGAGCTTATCAAGCCAGTAGTTGCAGCAGCCCGTAAAGCGGCCCCGAACATTTTTCTTTACGTTAAGTTGCCGCCGATGGCGTCCGACATTGTCGCCTGCGGCCAGGCGGCGATGAACGAAGGCGCGGACGGCCTAACCCTGATCAATACCCTGGAAGGCATGGATATCGATATCGATACCTTAGAGCCGGTATTGGGCGGTGTTTACGGGGGCTTATCGGGAAAAGCTATTATCCCAGTGGGGCTTAAAATCGTGGATGTTTGTTATCGGGCCGGGCTAAGGCCGATAGCCGGAGCCGGCGGTATTTTTGACTCCGTCAGCGCCATCAAATATTTCGCAGCCGGAGCCAGTATTATCCAGATCGGGACCGCCTTGTTCGCTAATCCTGGGAGCGGCACGGATATCTGCCCGGAACTGCTTAAATATATGGAGAAAAAGAATATTCCCAGTATCATGGATTTAACCGGTTTACGTCATCGTATTAACCAATAAAAAAAGAAGGTCGACTTCGCGTTTAAGCGAAGCCGACCTTTAATTTTGGTCTT
>CAZYKS010000063.1:0-5498 GCA_964648375.1 uncultured Gammaproteobacteria bacterium
ACCAATGATCATATCGAGAGGCTTGGTGCTGAAAAGCTTATCCGCCGGTTTTGCATTTGGCGGTTGAGCGGTTGCTGTTTCCATAAAATTTTTATAATTACGGTTATATTAATAAATATGATTATACCGATAATGAAAATTAATATGCTTACCTACGCGATTATTTCCCGATACCTATCCTGCCGGCGCCGATATATCCACCTCTATCTATGTATTTTATCAAAAACGTAAACGCTTGTCTATTTTTCCCCGGTAAATAATTCAAGGTAGTGCTTGGCCGTATTCCCCCAGTTAAACCGGGGGGAACGCGCCAATCCGGCCGCGGCCAATTTCGCCCGGAAGCCATGGTCTGCAAGAATCGAGGTAATCGCTCCGGCGATCGCGCCGCTATCAAACGGATTCACGGCCAGCGCCGCCTGCCCGGCGATTTCCGGCAGGCTCGAATTGTCGCTCACGACCACCGGCACGCCGCAGGCCATCGCTTCCAGCGGCGGGAAGCCGAAGCCTTCATAGAAAGAGGGAAAAACGAAAAGCGAGGCGGCATTGTATAAATACACTTTATCCCCACGATCGACATAGCCGATGAATTTTATCCGGTCCCGGACCGGGCTCGCTTGCGCCGCCCGGTGTATGGCGGCATTCTTCCATCCCCTGCCCCCGGCGATTACCAGGCTAATCCGCTCCGCGTTATGGACGGCGCAATATAATTCGAACGCCCGGATCAACCCGTCGATATTTTTTCTCGGCTCCAGCGTCCCTAAAAAAAGGATAAACCGCTCCGGTAATGAATATTTCCGCCGCACCCGGTTTAAACCGGCATCCCCCGCTTCGAGAACCCGGAAATCCCGGCTGATCCCGGAAGGAACCACCGAAATTTTTTCCGGCGATACTCCGGCCAGTTCGATTAGGTCGCGTCTGGTATTCTCGCTGACCGCGATTATCCGGTCAAAGCGCCTCATCATGCTTCTAATGCGCATAAGCCAATGCCAGGCCCGCCGTTTCAGCGAATAGAATTCCGGATATCTTAAATATGAGAGATCATGGACCGTGAGCAGTTTGCGGCAGCCGGCTGACAGGGAAATAAAGCCGATATTGGGCATAAAAAAAACATCGACCCCTAAGAGTGAATCGATTTGCGGCCTTTTTATCAGTCTTTGCTGGATATTATTGAAAAGCTTATTGGGATAGCGCGTATGGACGACCTTTACATTCTCCGCTTCGAACACGGGGATGCGTCCGTCGATAGCGCGCGCTGAATTATAAAAAAGCGTATAGCTATTATTTTTATCCAGCCTGAACAACTCCTTGAGTAAATTATACGTATATTCCGCCACGCCGCTGTATTCCCTGTCTAAGAGCGTCCGGATGTCGATACCAATCTTCATAGTTAATTAGTTAATTAGTGATTAGTTACTTAGGGCGACTAAATTCCAACGCCTAATTAACTAATCACTAATCACTAATTAACTAGCATGGAATTCCCGATATTCCTTTTCAATAAAATCTTTTAGTTCCCGCTTAAAGCGTTCGGTCGAGAATTTTTCCGCATGGGCGCGGATCGCGCTGGCGTCGAAGTTTAATTCCCTGAAACGATTAACCGCGTCGACTAGGGCTTCCGGGGTCTGCATATCGAAAAACACTCCGGTCTTGCCCTCGATAACGGTTTCGGTCGCGCCGCCTTTGCGAAAAGCGATCACCGGCCGCCCACAGGCCATCGCTTCGATCGTCGTGATGCCGAAGTCTTCCTCTTGGGGATTGATAAACGCCTGGCAGCCGCCGTAAAGTCCGGCTAATTCATCCCTGTCCACCCGGCCGAGAAATTCGATATTTTCGTTATTTCCGGCTAATTTTCGCAGACGGTTGCTATCGACACCGCTTCCGAAAATTTTCAATGGCAGTCCCAGAACATTAAAAGCCTTGATCACCAGATCCACCCGCTTATACGGCGCCAGCCGCCCCCCGATCAGAAAATAATCGCCCTGTTTATCCGATATTTTGAATTTATCCGTATCTACCGGGGGATATATCACAACCGCATCGCGTTTATAATATTTCCTGATCCTGTTTTTTACCGTTTTGGAATTGGCGATATAAGCGTCAACCCGGTCGGCCGCCTGCCGGTCCCAGATGCGGATATAATTAAGGACCAGAGAGATCGCTTTCTTGAAGTATTTATTATACCTGAGTTCGTTGATATACTGGTGGGTATAATCCCATAGATACCGGGTGGGGGTATGGCAATAGCAGATATGGAGCGTATCGGCGGACGTGATCACGCCTTTGGCGAAGGCGCTGGCGTCGGAAATGACCAGGTCGTAATGCCGCAAATCGAAAAACTCGACCGCCATCGGCATAAACGGCATATACCACTGATAATGCCTGATCCCACCGGGCAGGCGCTGGATGATCGAGGTCTCTATCCGCCGGTCACTAAAATACTTATCGACCTGTTTTTTTTCGTACAGCAAAGTATAGATCGGCGCCTGCGGATAGAGGTCGGCCAATACTTTTAAAACTTTCTCCGCCCCCCCGTCCTGGGCGAGGTGGTCATGGATTAGTGCGACTTTCATATTACTGTAATTAGTAATTTGTAATTGGTAATTTGGATTATATTACTACATTTAATAAATGACTATTATATGCTTATTTTTACGCGATGCGTTCCTACGCCGAATCCAAATTACAAATTACAAATTTCAAATTACATATATCTACAACGCTTTCCTCCCCTTCACCACCGCGATCGGCGTCTTTAACAAGATCGTCAGGTCCAGGAGCAGCGACCAATTCTCGATATAATAAGAATCGAGCCGGACTTCCTCTTCGAAGGACAAGTCGCTCCGGCCCGAAATTTGGGCCAGGCCGGTGATGCCGGGCTTGATGGTCATGACTTTTTTATGGTGGTGTTCGTATTTGGCGACTTCTTCCGGCAGGTGCGGACGCGGCCCGACCAGGCTCATATCGCCTTTCAGGGCTAAAAACAGCTCGGACAATTCATCGATGCTCCAGCGCCGGATGAATTTCCCGACCCGGGTTACGCGGGGGTCGTCCTTTATTTTTACCATCGGCCCGTCCGAACGCATATTCTTATCCGCCAGTTCATTATACCTGAGGCTGTCCATCTTGTCTTTCATCGAACGGAACTTGAAATACTTGAAATTCTTCCCCCCCTGCCCCACCCGGTAAACCGGGGTTCCGTCATCGCGTTTGGAAAAAAATACCGGCCCCCGGGAATCGAGCTTCACCATAAGCGCGGTCAGGAGCATGACCGGACTGGTGATAATTATCAGGATCAGGGAACCTAAAAAATCGAATAAACGCTTGGCGATCCGGCCCCATCCGTCCAGCGGTGTTTTTTTGACTTCTACTATCGGGATACCGGCGATTTCCGCCACTTCGGTCTTAAGCACCCGGGCGCCGATAAGATCGGCCGCGTATTTGAAGGTGAGATGGTATTCGTCCGCGAAATCGTACATCCTGACCACTTCTGCCTTGGTCAGGTTCGGATCGGACTGGATGATCTCATCGACTTGGTTGCTGCCCAGGTATTCTTTTAGCTCCCGCGCCGTTTCGATGCTGAAATCCCTGAGGCGCCTGACGACTTCGATTCCGAGGTTCTTGCGGGTCGCGAATTCTTCCAGGAGGCTGTCGGTGGTCTTCGAATCCCCTACCAACACCACGCTATGCACCCCGATCTTGTATTTATACAGCCCACGCTGGATCGCGCGGATGAACGCGCGCGCCAGGCTGATATAAACTATCGCCAGGAGCCAGCCGGCTAAAACGATAAAACGGGAATCGAATAATTCCCGCCGGATGAAGATCAATATCACGATTAACATAAAGCCGGTGGAGCAGGCTAAAACCACGCGGTAAACCTCCATCGCCAGCTTGCGGGCGTTACGTATCGCATATAGCCCGGAAAACGCGAAAATAACGAGCCACAGGATCGCGACTAATAATACCGCTCTAAGGTAATTGGACAGGTTAAGGTCGAAAATGACCGGCCTCAGCGACTGGAAAAAATCGGCATAGCGGATATAATAGGCGGAAATCCCAGCCAATACTATCATCGCCAGATCCAGCGGCACCAGTAAAAACGAAAAAAATAATTCGCTGTGCTTCATAAAATAATGATGCTAATCTGCGAATAAATGCGAATACCGCGAATTGCGAATAAAAAAATTCGCGTATTCGCTATTTGCGTCATTCGCATACTATTCGCGTTATTCGCATCACATTATTTCCAAAAAAACATTTATAGGTTATAAAATTGAATCCCAATAACACCAGGGCAAGCGATAAGCCGGATTCTGTCAGACCGGCTCCGCCTCGCATGTAGGCGAACAAACGTTTGTTCGCCTACATGCGAGGCGGAACGGCCCGGGCAATCATTTATCTAGCCCCGATATTACTATCGGGGTCATGCGAACCACTTTTCATCCGTCTAACGCCATTTCGAGCGGGCCTTGCCCGCCGAAGCCTTGGCGTAGGCGGGTTTGTTCTTGCTCCAGGCAGGGTTTACCACGCGCATCCCGTCACCGGGAGGCGAAAGTTGTAGCCCCTTATCTCGAGAACAAAGGACACCAACTTACTTTTCACCTTTGGCCGGCTCCTGTAGGCGAACAAACGTTTGTTCGCCTACAGGAGCCGGTTAGTATTGTCTCTGCGGCACTTTCCCTCGGGTTGCCCCGGGTGGGCGTTACCCACTGCCACGATCCTGTCCTGTTGTAGGCAAACAAACGTTTGTTCGCCTACAACAGGACAGGGAGAGTCCGGACTTTCCTCCCGGCCGGAAATCGGATCTCAGACTCAGAATATCAGCCATATAAATAAAAATTATAAATCTGAAATCCTGAATCTGAAATCCTAAATCCGGCCAGGCGATTGCCTGCTTACCCTGGTATTATTGAAATTTAATCTGCGCTTAATTATGAATAAACAATAACATAATACCCCCTTAATTGTCAAAGGTCAAGGTATCGGTATGCAAAATTTAAAAAGTTTAACATCATAGTGTTAAACTTTTTAGAAATAAATTTTAAAGCTAGCCCTTAAGATCGATTACCTTGATCACATTTTCCTTCCAATAATTCTTATTGGGGTCAGGGTCAAGGACCACCTCTTTATCGCCGCCCAGCCTTTCTATTAAGCTTTTCTTTGATATCACGCCCTCCTTACTGATTGTTATGTTTCTCCGGATACAGAATTTTCTGACGTTGGTTATTTGGGAAAATACTATATATCTTCCTCTATCGTCCGTTATATAATCCTGCTTATTTTTATCATCCATTATCACGTGATAGCTCATTTTTTTCCTCCATAATTTTTATTAATAAACAAGTTTTATTTATCTTAAATCAATTTAATAATAAAATCGTAATCTTGTCAACATGCTGTTGTCCTAAGCTTGTCATAGTCGGTACGAAAGACAAAATCATACCCCCCCAGACTGGGACTTAAGGTGGCGATCCACCATAACGCCGAAATCGCGGAAG
>CAZYKS010000064.1:0-5364 GCA_964648375.1 uncultured Gammaproteobacteria bacterium
CGCTATGTCGAGTCGCTTTCGGCTTACGCCCGCCAGTTCGTCGGCCTGATGGACAAGCCGGACGTGGAAACGATCGAAGGGCTGTCGCCGGCGATCTCGATCGACCAGAAATCGGCTTCATCCAATCCCCGTTCCACTGTCGGTACGGTTACGGAAATCTACGATTACCTGCGGCTTCTTTACGCCCGCATCGGCATCCCGCATTGCCCCAATTGCGGCCAGCGGATCAAGCAATACACGGTTGACGAGATCGTCGAACGGGCGAGCAGGGAATACATGGGCAAAAACATCACTATTCTCTCGCCCATAGTCAAAGACAAGAAGGGTGAACATAAAAACATCCTTGATGGAATCGCCAAAGCCGGCTACACCCGCGTCAGTTTCGACGGAGCGATTTATACTCTCGAGGAAGTGGCGGATATGGCGGTTAACAAGCAGAAGAAACATAACGTCGCGATCCTGATCGACCGCATGAAAATAACTAAAGACAAGGATGACGCCGCGCGCCTGGCTGATGCGGTCGAAAAAGCCCTGGACCTGGCCAATGGTCTCGTGACCATAACGCTAAGTGATGCCAAAGTTACGCCAAGTAGCGCCAAACAAAAGTCGCCAAAGACCGCCAAATTCACCAAGGAAGGCGATATTCCGGAATCTCGCCTTCAGGAGACGACCTATTCGCAGTTGTTCGCCTGTCCGGATTGCAATATCAGCTTGCCTGAACTCGAACCGCGCAATTTTTCCTTTAATTCACCCCATGGCGCCTGCGAGGAATGCGGCGGCCTCGGCACCAAGCTCGAGATCGATCCGCTATTGGTACTTAATCCGAAATTGACCATCGCCCAGGGCGCGGTTAAGCCCTGGTCCCACAGTTCCGGCGGCGGGCAAACCTGGCTCCTTAGGATCCTCGGTACGGTTGCGGACAAGCACGGCTTCGACCTGAATACTCCGATCAAAGACCTAACCAAAAAACAACTCGATATCGTCCTTTACGGCACCGGCGACAAAAGCTATCATGTCGATTACGACTCGGACCGGTTTTCGGGCGAACTGACGACCGAATTCGAGGGGATTATCCATAATCTCGAGCGCCGCTACCAGCAGACCGATTCCGACTATGTCCGGCGCGAGATCGAAAACTATATGCGCGTCCTGGTCTGTCCCGCCTGCGGCGGCAAGCGGCTTAGACGCGAGATGCTCGCGGTTACGGTTAACGACGAATCGATCTCCGAGGTTACCGCCAAGCCAATCACGGTTGCCCGCCAGTTCTGCCTCAGCCTCGCGAACGGCGGCGGGCTTACGGTCCGGGACAAAAAAATCGCGAACCAGATCATCAAGGAAATCTGCTCGCGGCTCAGCTTCCTTTCGAATGTCGGCCTCGACTACCTTACCCTCGACCGGGCGTCCAATACGCTCTCGGGCGGAGAGGCCCAGCGTATCCGCCTGGCCACGCAGATCGGTTCGGCCCTGATGGGCGTTATCTATATTTTAGACGAGCCTTCCATCGGCCTGCACCAGCGCGACAATAACCGCCTGATCGGCACCTTAAAGCTCTTAAAAGACCTCGGCAATACCGTCATCGTAGTCGAACATGACGAAGCCACCATGGAAGCTTCGGATTATTTGATCGATATCGGCCCGGGGGCCGGCGAACATGGCGGCAAGGTAGTGGCGGCCGGTACGCCGGCACAGATCAAGCGGGCGGCGAAATCCCTGACCGGCCAATACTTGTCCGGAAAAAAATCCATACCCCTGCCTAAACATTACCACAAAGGCAACGGCAAGAAACTTAAAATCATCGGGGCGAGCGAACATAACTTAAAACAAATCGATGTCGAGTTTCCGCTGGGCAAGTTTATCGCCATCACCGGGGTATCCGGTTCGGGCAAATCGACTCTCATGACCGATATCCTGGCCCGCTCCCTGTCCAAATATTTTTACCGCGCTAAGCAGGAACCGGGCGCGCATAAAGATATAACAGGCCTGGAACATATCGACAAGGTCGTCAATATCGACCAGTCCCCGATCGGCCGCACCCCGCGCTCGAACCCGGCCACCTATACCGGTGCTTTTACCCCGATCCGGGACCTGTTCGCCTCCCTGCCGGAAGCGAAGATCCGCGGCTATAAGGCCGGGCGCTTTTCCTTTAACGTCGTCGGGGGGCGCTGCGAGGCCTGCGCCGGCGACGGCATGGTCAAGATCGAGATGCAGTTCCTGCCGGACGTCTACGTCGAGTGCGAGGTCTGCCACGGGCACCGTTATAACAAGGAAGCGCTCGAAATTTTTTATAAGGAAAAAAATATCTCGGACGTCCTCAATATGACCGTGGAAGAAGCGCTGGCTTTCTTCAAAAATATCCCGGCCATCGCCCAGAAGCTCGAAACCCTGAACGAAGTCGGGCTCGGTTATATCAAGTTAGGCCAGTCGGCCACTACCCTGTCGGGCGGCGAAGCCCAGCGGGTCAAACTCGCGACCGAACTCTCGAAGCGCGCCACCGGCAAAACCCTCTATATCCTGGACGAACCGACTACGGGATTGCATTTCGACGACATCAAGCGTTTGCTCCACGTTTTAGATCAGCTGGTGGAAAAAGGCAACACGGTCCTGATAATCGAACATAATCTCGACGTGATCAAATCGGTGGACTGGATCATCGATCTCGGTCCGGAAGGCGGGGATATGGGCGGAGAGATCGTCGCTACCGGTACGCCTAAGGAAGTAGCGCAGGTTAAGGGAAGCTATACCGGGCAGTATTTGAAAAAATATTACACTAAAGGCGCCAAATAAATATTGCGCCAAAAAACGCCAAAAAACGCTAAGAATATTTGTGGGATAACGGTCTATATGCAATAAAAGAAGACCTCGCGAAGCAAAACCGCAAGGTCTTTTTTTTACAAAAAAAGCCCCGCTATCGAAATAATAAGGGCTTAACTTAATATTTAGATGCGGGGGTTAAGGGTTGAAAGTTAGGGGAGTCTTATAATGAGCAAGAACAGGAGAACTGGTTCGAATGTGAGTACGGGGGAATTTTTATTTTTTTTGAGCCAGTTCCGGAAAGAATATACACAAGAAAAGATTAGAAGTACCAATAAATAAAAATATAAGTTATAATTTAAAATTTGTCAAATAACTGACTGTCAAATAGATACACCTAAATAAAAACCAAACCACTTATCAAAAAGCTGGTTTTAATTAATCTAATTTTATTGTTGCTGGTACAATCCTACCAGTTCGGTTTTTTCGATCACCATATTCTCAATCGCACCCTCCAAATCCTTTTTGGTCGCGGACGGGTCCAGATAGAGGTCGCCGCCGATGGCGTAGAGCCGGAAGTAATAATGGTGCGTTCCGGACGGGGGACAAGGGCCGCCGTAACCTGGATTTCCGAAGCTGGTGGTGCCTTCAACCGCCCCTTCAGGCAAAGGGCCTCCTTCGGGAAGCGAAGCGGTATCGGTTGCGATATTCCAGATTAGCCAATGCACCCAATCGCCGGAAGGGGCGTCCGGGTCGTCCACGATCAGGACCAGGCTTTTAGCGCGTTCGGGTACGCCGCTGATTTCGAGAGGCGGACTGATATTGTCGCCGTCGCAGGTATATTTAGCGGGAATCGTTTGATTTTGCCCGAAGGCGGGACTGGATAATTTCATATTCATGGTTGCCGCGGAAGTCTTAGCCGCTTCCTCGGGCACATTAATTATTAAATCTTCGGTTTGGCGTTTATCGAAATAAATAACGCCCATTATAACTAAAATAATAAATATTAGAATGGTGATAAGCAGGTTTTTCTTCATATGAGGGTATTTAAGCAATCGGGTCAAAAATATAATACGAATCTACGGGTTTGTGCGGCTACTGATTATGCGATAAATCAACTCTGTTTAATTTAAAGTTTTCCCGTCATATCGTCTTTATCACCAGCTCGTCCAGACGCTTGCGACCGGTCTCGCGCGGTTCAGCCGCGGGATAGCCGACTGGGACCAGGGCGATCGGTTTTTTGGTCCCGTCCAGATCCAGAACATCCCGCACCGCTTCCTCTTCGAAGGCACCGATCCAGACCGAGGCCAAACCGAGCGCGGTAACCGCCAATTGTAGATAAGCGGTAAAGATAGTGGCGTCCTGTACGGTATATAAATCCTGGCCGCGCTTACCGTAACGGGCTAAAGCCTCATCCGGATTGGCGGTAATCGCGAATACGACCGCCGCCTCGGCCACGCTCGCCTGGCCCATCGCCGCAACCGATAAGCGCTTGATCACTTCCCGATCTTTAACTATAACAACGCTACGGGCCTGGCGGTTGCCGGCCGAGGGCGAAGTATTGGCCAGCTCGAGAATTTCATTGATCTGCTCATCGCTTACTGCCTGGTCCTTAAAACTGCGGATCGAGCGGCGATTTTGTAAGACTTGTTTAAACTCCATATTAATACACAAAATTAACAAATATAAATTAATATTACTAAACTTATAATTATTTTATAAAAACAATATTAAATTAATATTAACATTTTATTATATCTCACTTATTTTAATTCATTTTCACTTAACGCTTGCGCGGTAAATACTTCCAGGGTCACGTCCTTATCTTTATAGCAGTCCCGTTCCAGTCCGGCTTTTTGCGAACAGAGCTCGGACAGGAATTCTTCTCGCGTCCAGCCGGTCTCGTCCGCTACCTGCGGCAGGAACACGCCGGTATTGAACAGGCCCTTTTTTACGATCACGCCGTGCATTCCCAGTTCGATCTTTTTCCAATCGTCAATTGGCTTCGGCACCGACAAGACGCTCACTTCATAATCGATTTTTTCCAATTCCGTCTGGCTGACCGGATTGAAACGGTGGTCTTCCGTAGCCGCGGCGATCGCCATGTCCCTGACCACCTGCCACAATGGCTGATCGCTCGGCACGATCTGGCCGATACAACCGCGCAAATCGCCGTTCTCGTGCAGGGTTACGAACGCGCCCTCTTTCCGGTTCAGGCGTTCATCAGTAATTTTAAAATCCGGCATCTTGCCTTCTTTTATATACGTTTCCACCGTCGTTCGGGCAATATTCAATAATTGCTGTTTCTGAGCGCTGTCCAAATCGCCTGTGTCCGTAGGTTTTGATACGTCCGCCCGAGACGCGCCCTGGCGCGTCTCTATGGATTGACTGAACACAACCGCGCCGTAGCCGACTACGCGGGTCTTATCGCCGCTCTTTGTATCGCCGCTGTTGGCGTATTTCATTATTTCCGCCTGCCAGCCTGCTCGCTTAGCCAGCGCCATCACGGTCTTAACGGCATCAATCCCGCATAAAAGGGTTTCTTCGTTCGCCACTCTTTCGCTTTCGACTTGGTCCACGTACGCGGTCAGCGCTTCGGTGTCCAGGCTCTTA
>CAZYKS010000065.1:0-5328 GCA_964648375.1 uncultured Gammaproteobacteria bacterium
TCTGGTTCGAGGAAGTCGATTATTGCCGGCAGGCCAGGGAAGCGGGATGGAAAGTAGTGTATACGCCGGCGGTCAGTTGCGTCGATTTTGTCGGCAAGAGCTTCAACCAATTACCCCGGGGCAAGACGCAAAGCTACTTTAGGGATTCCATGCTTAAATATTTTCGAAAATGGCATCCGATCTGGCAATATTGGGTTTTACGCCTGATCTGGCCACTTGGAAAATTTTTGGCTGTTGCCGCCGATAAAACCGGTGTAAAGAGCAACGTCAAGACATAAAAATCGGTAAATTTTGGTAAAATTTTAATATGCTTAAGAAAGTCGCCATTATAATCGCTCCCAACTGGAAAGATTATGCGGAAAAATATCTTTCCGAATGTATCGCCAGTATCCGTAAACAGGATTATCAAGGAGAGATAAAAATATTCATGGCCGATAACGAAAGTACGGACGCGAGCTACGGATATTTAAATAGAAGGGTGCCGGAAGCGGAGGTACATAGAAATAAAACCAACGACGGTTTTGCCAAGGGCAATAACGACGCCATGAGGCTGGCATTGGATCAAAATTTCGATTATCTCTTTCTCGTGAATATGGATACGCTAGTCGAGGCTGACTGTGTCAGCGAACTGGTAAAAACGCTTGAGAGCGACGAATCGATCGGTGCTGTGCAAGCCCGCCTTATGCTTTGGCCCGATAAAGACAGGATCAATAGCTTGGGGAACGTATCGCATTTCCTAGGTTTCGGTTATTCCCTGGGATATAGAAAAAAGTTTACAAATTACAAATTACAAATTACAAATTACATACAATATCCTTCCGGCGCCGCGGTTATGTTCACCCGTAAAGCCTTGGAAACCGCGGGTTTATTCGACGAAGCCTACTGGATGTATAACGAGGACCAGGAACTGGGCTGGCGTTTATGGCTGGCCGGTTTTAAATGCGTTTTAGCGCCGCAGGCGGTGGTTTACCATAAATACGAATTCGCCAAATCGATCAAACAATACTACTGGATGGACCGCAACCGGATTATAACGGTACTGATATGCTATAAACTCCCGACTTTGCTTTTACTCCTGCCGGCATTCGTTATAATGGAATTAGGGTTGGTGTTGTTCTCGATTAAATCCGGCTGGTTCCGGGGGAAGCTCAGGGTATGGTCTTTTTTCTTGAAGCCAAAAACCTGGAGATATTTGACCAAGGCCCGGAGGCATAATCAGTCGCTGAGAAAAGTCAAAGACCGGGAAATCATAAAAATGATCACAGGCAAAATCTGGTACCAGGAAGTCGACGACTGGAAGCTGCGGCTGGTGAACCCCGTGTTTAATTTATATTGGCAGGCAATAAAAAGAATAATTATCTGGTAATCTTATAAATCTTATAAATCTTTGTAAGGAATTAGCAGAGATTTATAAGATTTATATGATAGAAATAAGTATAATAATTTTAAACTATAAAAGCCGGAGTTTTACCTTGAATTGCATCAAGTCGATCAAAGAAGCGGACTTTAACGGCCTTAAGTACGAGATCATCGTGGTCGATAATAATTCCCAGGACCATATCGGGGAGCTTTTGAATTGGCAGTATCCGGATGTGGAATTCATCGCGAACGACAGGAATCTCGGCATGGGCGCCGGTAATAATATCGGGATCAAACAGGCGCAGGGCAAGTATATAGTGATCATGAATCCGGATACGATCGCGTTCAAGGATACCTTTCAAAAATTATATCGATATATGGAATCTGACAAAAAAGCGGGTATTGCCGGTCCGAAGCAGTATTATCCGGATAAAACCGTACAGGCTTCCTGCTATCGCTGGTATAATCTCTTGACGCCGATTTACCGCCGTACCGCTTTAGGGAACTTGCCGTTTGCCCGCAGGGATATTGGGCGCTTATTGATGGAAGATTTCGACCATAACAGCATTCGCGAGGTAGACTGGCTCTTAGGTTCATTCCTGTTCTGCCGCCGGCAGGCCCTGGATAAAGCCGGTTACTTCGATGAACGATATTTCCTGTATTTCGAGGATACGGACTTAAGCCGCCGGATATGGGAAGCCGGCTGGAAAGTGGTTTATTTCCCGGAGGCGGAAATAATCCATAACCATGTCCGGGAAAGCGCCAAGGGGGAATGGTATAAATTCCTGTTCAATAAAGCCTCCCGGCATCATGTGGCGTCGTGGATGAAATATTTGCGGAAGTGGGAGACGGGAAGGCCGAAGGACGAAGGACGAAGGACGAAGAGTGATAATTATAACCGGTAAAGCAAGAAAACAGGAAGGGTAAAATTTTCAATTATCAATTTTCAATTATCAATAAATTTTCAATTAACTAATTTAAAAATTCATCAGGATTCATAATTTGAGAATTTTCGATTTTATTAACTGTTTACTGCTTACTGTTTACTGTTTACTGTTTACTGTTTACTGTTTACTGTTTACTGTTTACTGTTTACTAAAACGATTCACGATCACTGTATTTAGAAAATTAATATATATTTGTCAAATGAAATAATTTTTTTTAACATAAACATATGTGGAAATTTTTAAGTTCGAAGGAGATTTTTTCGCATCCGCGGCTGACTTTGATCGAGGATAAGGTTATGCTGCCGGATAAAAGCGAAACAGCTTATTTAAGGTTTAAGGATGACGATTCTAAGGGGTGTATCGTGATTGCCGAGAATAAAGACAAGCGGATTCTATTATTAAAGGAGTATTCTTATCCGCAGGACGCGATGCTGTACCAATTCCCGAGCGGGCGGATTGCCGCCAATGAGGATATGGCGAACGCGGCCGTACGCGAGTTGATGGAAGAGGCAAAATGCTTCGCCAACGGGGTGGCGCTCCTGGGAAGTTTTTATAAAAACCACCGCCGGTCCAATTTTAAGATTTATGTCTATCTGGCCACCGACCTGGAAGAAGTGGGCCTGACCGAAAGAAAAGAGGAGGAGATCGAAACCGAATGGCTTACGGAAAAAGAGATCGACCGGATGGCGATCGACGGGAAAATAATTAACGGTTACGCCCTAGCCGCCTGGAGCCTGTATAAGGCGCAAGTGTAGGCAGACGGCAGTAAACAGAAAGCAGTAAACAGAATTAAGATTATTTATGATACTTTATTAATACACAATTCATCTTATGACTAAAATAAAGAAAGCCGTGGTAGCGGTGGCCGGATCCGGCACCCGGTTCCTGCCGGCTACGAAAGCCCTGCCGAAAGAAATGCTCCCGATCGTGGATAAGCCGATTATCCAGCTGGTTGTGGAAGAACTGGTCGAGGCCGGGATCGAGGATATCATCCTGGTAACGAAATGGGATAAGAAGCCCCTGGAAGACCATTTCGATAATAATTGGGCGCTTGACCATGAACTGGAAAAATCCGGCAAGCTTGAGCTGAAAGAACGGGTAAAAAAAATCGCCGATATGGCGAATTTCATTTACGTGCGGCAGAAGGGCCCATACGGCAACGGCACCCCGATCCTGTCCGCTGCCAGTATTATCGGGGATGAACCGTTCGTATTTTGTTATGGTGATGATTTGGTCAAATCGAAGATATCATTCACGAAACAGATGGTGGATGTATTTAGAGAGACTGGTAGTTTGATGGTAGGCGTCCAGGAGGTTTCGGAAGAGGATACACACAAATACGGCATAATGAAGTTCAAGGGCACTACGATGCAGCTCGATGATTTTATCGAAAAACCGGCCCAAGGCAAGGCACCGTCGCGGTTTGCCGCCTTCGGACGCTTTATTCTTAACCAGGATATCGTCAATATATTGAAAAGTATTCCGCTGGGGAAAGGCAACGAATTATGGCTGACTGACGCGATCCAGAAGTATATTAAGGATGGAGGTATCGTATACGCCCATCCGGTAAAAGACGGCGAATGGCTGACCACCGGCGACCCCCTGAATTATATGATCGCGGCGCTAAAATACGCTGACAGCCGCGAAGATATCAGCCGGGATTTACGGCGGTTTATCAAGAACTATTTTAAATAAACCCTACGGATCTACGAATCAATTCACGAATTTACGAATTCTGTCAGGCCACAATAAAAGATTATTCGTAGATTCGTGAAAAAATTCGTTAATTCGCAGGGTATTTTTATTGCAGCGATAATTTATAAATTCCGGCCCGGTTGCCGATTTCCGCGTAGAAATATAACAGCTCACCATCGTTAGAAATAAATGGCCGCTGGATATTATTCAGTTTCAGCAATTGGGTGATACTCCTTTTTTCCCGGTCGTCGAGTTCGATCACGTTAACGGTATCACGGGTGGTATAAATAACGTAATTATTGCTGGGATGCCAAAACAGGGCGGTAATTTCATCGCTGATCCGGGTTAGGAGGGTCTTTTCATTGCTCGCCAGGCTATACAGCCAGATTTCATTGCCATTCGTATATAATAATCTATTATTATCCACCCACTTGGTTAATTTAACGTTTACCAGGGTTTCCCGGAGCGGGTTAATGGCCTGGAAAGGGTCGATCAGGTACAGGATATGATATTCGGAATCGTATAGGTTGATGAATTTTTGGCCGCCGTTAATGAAACGATAACCCGGGGAGTATGGCAGATCAAGGGAAACGGCCAGGCTTTGGCTGGGGTTATTATAAACTTTTAACGAAGACGCTTCACCAGTATCGACGATCGTGTAAATATTATTATTTTTTACCAAATAGTCGGAGATAGACGGGCTGTTCAGAATCGGCTGGGTTTGCCCGCTGGCGAGGTTGTAGCCGTAAATGGCGCTATCATCGAGGTAATACAGCTGGTTGGCATCATCCAGGCTCCATTTTATGTCCACTGACCCGGTCGCGGTTAACTCACCGGTGGCGATATTCTTCCCGGTCTGGCCGGGATCGAGAATCATCCGGTTGACGGCCAGCCGGGTATCGTTAAAATTCCAGGTTACATTCGGATTAAGCAGCGCGGGCGTAGTGGAAGCGTCGGAGGCGAATAGCTCTTTATCATTTTTAATATCATAAATAAAAACGCCCTCGGTGGTAGAGGCTAAGGCGTATTGACCGTTGCCTGAAGGGTAGAGGGATTCGATTTTATTGCTGAAAACCTGCTGGGGCAGGTTATTTTTAAACAGATAAATATCTTCGGCAAAGGTGGAGCCGCCCTGCTGGACTGTCAGTTTTTTTTCCCAGGGCCAATAGCCGTCCATCTCCACCCGGACCTGGTATTCGCCCGGCAGGAGATTTTTTATTTTAACCGGTGTTCTCCAGGTAGTCTCATCTTTCAAAGCGGCTTGGCTGGAAAGGAATTGCTGCGGGTATTCATCGAAGTAAATATTAGCGCCGCGCGGGTGGCTGTC
>CAZYKS010000066.1:0-5273 GCA_964648375.1 uncultured Gammaproteobacteria bacterium
CCTCGGAAGGCGTCGCCCACCCCGGTGGTATCGACCCGTTTTTTCTCATCGATGACGTCCTGATGGTAGAATTCGTTGCCGTCATAGGCATCGGCGCCGTTTTTTCCGCTGGTGATAATTACGATTTCCGGACCCCAATTTTTGACTATCTTAAGCAGATTACTGATATCGTTGAGATATTCGTGGCTCTTGCCGCGGTAAGCTAGGTCAGAAACGACCAGCTCGATCGCTTCGTCTTTATTGACGATCAGGCAGCTGGTTTTCTTTAAAAACGGCCCGATCACATCAGTTCCGCTATGAAGCTGGATATGGCCGGGGTTCCAGGCGATTTTCGGACCGGCTACGCTAAATACGTCTTTCAGCACCTTGCGCCACTGGCCCGATAATGACGTTAAGTACACCCATTCGGTTTGTTTTAGGGATTGTTTCTCGGCCGCGGCAATACTCAGGTCGCTATTGGCTGCCCGATTGGAAAAAACCACATGTTCGTTTCCCTGACCGACCAATAAAAAAGAAAAGCCGCTATTTTTTCCTTTGATCTTCTTGATGATGCCGGTATCGACTTTCTGGGTTTTGAAATTTTCGGTGATATTCTCCCCCCGATGGTCATCCCCGATGGCGACCAGGGCCGCTACCTTGATCCCCAGCCGCGCCAGACAAACCGCCGCATTGGCCGCCCCGCCGCCGAAAGTCGAATAAGCGTCATCCACCTTGAGTTTGGCGCCGTACTCGAACGCCAGCAGCTTCTGTCTCAGGATATCGTCTTTATTGTCGATCACGATTCCCTCATTGGTATAGACCGTAATATCCTCGGTCGCTCCACCAATCGTTATTACATCGTACTTCATAGTATAAAAATAAGAATAAAATGAAAAATAAGAAAAATAAGATTAAAAGGGCGGCTGAATATTATAATTTTTACTTTTAAAAGATTTCCTCTTGTTCTTATTTTTCTTATTTGTCTTATTTTTTATTATATCATATTTCAAACAATCATAAAAGCGCCTGAACGGCGCTTTTATATCAACCTTGATTTTAAATCCTATTTCAATCCGCGGATGGTGGTTTCCAGCTGGTCCCGCTGGTCCTTGGTGATCAGATAGATATTGTCGCTGTCACCGCGTTTGGCATAGTACAGCGGGTTACTCTCATCACTGCCCGCTTTCTCGCCCCCAACCATTAAAACATTATCGATTCCCGGACCGGTCGCTTCCACGATTATCCCGTGCTGGTCAAGTCCGGTGCCGTCGAATGTTTGCGCGGGGATTTCCGCCGCGTTTAGGTTGGCCATCAGCGCGGCGATTCCATCGGCCTTGTCCTTAGTGACTCTGAAACTATAGGGGACGGTCCCTTCCCATTCCGTGACCGCTGCCCCGTTCTCGTCGGTGCTGGTGGCTTTTTCGATAGTAAATTCGCTATTCGGGTATTGGAACCGGATTTTGGCGATATTATCCTGATTGCCGGAAAAAATGGTTTTATCGTACCAGCTATCCGGTGCAAAGGCGTAATAAATATTTTCTTTTAAGGCATAAGTATTATCGGTATCGGCATCGGATATGTAAGTGCTGGTAAAATCGCTGGCCAGCTTACCCACTGTAAAACTGCCTAAATCCTGGTTGCCCTGTTTGAGCGTGACCTGGATCCCGCTGCTGTCGGTATTGAACTCGCTCTTTTTATCCGGGTTAGTGCTGACAACGTCGACATCGGCTTTAACCGCGTTCTTTAGGGCCTGGTCCAGGCTATCGGCGGCCGCAGCCGCTACATAAAAGCTCTTAGTGCCGCCAATCTTCCATTTATCCCCTTCTTTGACCAAGGCGGTAGTGGTCCCGTTCCTGGTAATATCGATTTCGGTAACTCCGTCAACATTGATATTGGCGAGAATATTCTTCGGCTGGCTATGGCTCGTCTGCCAATTCCGGAAAGGACCCTGGTAAATGTAGGCCAAGGCTATCAATACTATTAAAATTCCCCCCAAAATCAGGTTTTTTTTAGACATACAATTATTATATTTTATAATGCGAATACTGCGAATTAGTATGCGAATACTGCGAAAAACGGATTATGCGAATATTCGATTCGCATTAATTCGTTCACCCCGTTAAATATAACTAGTAATATATCCGAAATTATTAATGTTATTTATTTAAAAAAATCACCCAATACGTAATTTTCGAAATTTAACGGGGCAAGTTCGCATATCATTCGCGGATTCGCATTATATTTAAACACGCTTTATGCGTCCATCAATTTTATTATAGATCATCCACGAAACGTGAACGCCTCCGCATGAAATATCTGATCATGCCGAACAGGACCACGATCAGGGTCAGGCCGAAGACGTTAAAGTAGCGGATGCCGGCTTTAGCGCCGTCGGATAGTTCCTTGATCGGGCGGTCGGAAATGCCCTTAGAGCGGATATTGATCAGGTCCTCGTCCATAGTCAGGCTGTCTACCAGATTCTGGAACAGGATCAAATTATCGGGGGCGCTCGCCAGAATCCGGTCAGTTATAAAATCACTGTCGCCGACGACCGTTAGGCGGCCCATATCGGTGCTGCTGGTCGCATAGGCGCTATTGAATTTTCCGAAAATCGAAGCCGCCAGGGTGAATTGCTTTTGCCCGCCGGACGGATAAAACGGCTGCTGCGGGTTCAGGTCGAAATTGCCCGTTTCCTGCCAGGCCTGGTCGGTAGTTTTCATAAGCGCGATCGTCTGGTCGCCTTCGGGGATGGTATTGGTATCGAGGTCGACGCTGCTGGCCCAGGGCAGGATCACCGACTGCAGTTTAGCGACAGCCGCGCTGTCCTGGTTAAAGCCCGAATCGACGATCTTCGGCCAATAAGGGTAATTGGTCGAGAAGGAAATGAATCCCTGGGAAAAAGACGCGATCCCCGATGACGTATCCAGCACCAAATTTTTGTTCAGAGTTAAGCCGTATTTCGCGAATAAACCGTTGAGGCCGGTATCGTTCACCGACGGTATCAGCCCGTTTTCGACTTTAACCCCGTCCACTAGCGCCAGAATCGAATTCCCCCGCATCAGAAATGCATCGATCTGTTTCAACTGGTCTTCAGTGAAAGGGTCTTTGGGGCCGGCGATAATCAGCGTTTTCACGTCATCCGGAATCGTTCCCCCATCGGATAAATCGACTAATTTCACGTTATACAATTGCTGGATAGTCTTATAGGCTGCGGTAATATCACTATTGGTGCTTAAGGATGAATCCCCGGTATAAAAACCGACCGTGGGCACTTCCGCGCTGGTCACCTTCTTGATCGCCATGCTGACCTGGTACTCGAGATTGCGGGTATTGTCAACCACCGGGATTACCTGGCTCTTGTCGCCGTGCTGGATAGCGATGCCTAAATAGCCTTTGGCCACTTCGATCTTGTCCTTGTTATAAACGTTAAACTGGAGCTGGGGAATCCCCAGGGCCTGCACCTGCTGTTCCAGGGCGGTGTCGCCGGCGGGGTCGATGAATTCGACCCGGATTTTACCCTTGGAATAATTCTTGTATTCGTCCAGGATATCCCCGACATCCTGCCGGAGAGAGATATATTGGGCGGGCAGCGCATCAGAGAAATAAACTTTAATATTGACGATATCATCCAAACCGGCCGCCAGATTGCGCGATACCGATGAAATCGAATAATCCTTGTTCTGGGTCAGGTCGAAGCGGTGAAAAATCTGGTATGAAAAAAAATTAAGGATCGCCAAAATCCCGATTACGATCACGACCGTCAATCCGGTATCCGCCCGCTTTTTGGTTTTTTTGGATATTGCCATTAATGTAAATTATGTAAAAATTATGATTACAATGCGTATACCGCGAATTTATACCCATCGAATTTTCACATTATTCGTTTTCGCAGTATTCGCATTCTAATTCGCAGTATTCGCATTATGCCCCGTACCTCATCATTAAATAATATACTTATCACCAGCTTCGTCCTTCGATCACCCTCGTGTTCAGCCACAGGAACAGGAATATGAATGATCCGTAATAAATTATATCCTTGGTATCGATCACGCCTTTGGCGACGTTGTAGAAATGGCTGCCCAAGCCCAGGAACTGCATCGTCGGCTGCATGAATTGGGGCGAGCGCGCCACCACGAAATCGGCGCCGATAATAAAGGCGGCAAAACTCGCTACCAGCGCCAATACGAAGGCGATGATCTGGTTCTTAGTCAGGCTCGAGATGAACAGGCCGAGCGCGATATAGGCGCCGGCTAATAAAAGCGCCCCCAGATAACCGCCGATGATCGGGCCGAAATCGACATTCCCGATCGTCGCCACTGAGATCGGGATGCTGATCGATAACAATAAGGTTATGAACATGAATACCAGTGCGCCTAAAAATTTTGCCATCACCACCTGCCAGTCGGTAACCGGCAGGGTCAGCAAAAATTCGATCGTCCCGCTCTTTTTCTCCTCCGCCCACAGGCGCATCGTCACGGCCGGCGACAGGAACAGGAAAATCCAGGGCAGGAGTCCGAAATAATCGCGCATATTGGCCTGCCCGACCAGGAAAAACGAATTGAAAAACAGCCAATTGCCGACAATCAAAAACACCCCGATAAAAATATAAGCGATCGGGGAATTGAAATAACCCATCAGTTCTTTCTTGAATAATACGTATGTGGTTTTTAGGTAGTCTTTATCCATGGGTTTCCCACAAATTTACAAATTTGAATACAAATTTACAAATATACGAATCGGATATATTTATTCGTAAATTTGTAAATTTGTTAATGATTTGTAAATTCGTGGGTAATTATTTAGTAAGCTCCCTGAACACATCCTCAAGGCTGACGCTTTTCTTATTGAACTCGAGGATGCTCCAGCCGGCATGCATCACCAGGGTCGATAATTTTTCCCTGAGGTCGAAACCGGCTTTCGGCTCGATCTCATAGCCGTATACATCTTCCGATTCCTTGTCCTTGGTTTCGACTTTTTCGATATTTTCCAATTCGTTAAGCTTCTTCACGATCTCGTCTTTCGGCCCTTTGATCTTGACATAGATGATTTCCTTCGCCCCGGCCTTCTTCGCCAGTTCGTCCGGGCTGCCTTCGCCCGCGATCTTGCCGTGGTTGATGATGATCACGCGGTCGCAGGTGGCGCTGACTTCGCTCAGGATATGGGTCGAGAATATCACGGTCTTCTCTTCTCCGATCTTCTTGATCAGGTCCCGGATCTCGACGATCTGGTTAGGGTCGAGGCCGGTCGTGGGCTCGTCCAGGATCAGGATATCCGGTTCATGCATGATCGCCTGG
>CAZYKS010000067.1:0-5269 GCA_964648375.1 uncultured Gammaproteobacteria bacterium
CTTATTATTCCGCGCCTAAAGCGCAGGGCCGGTACTGGATGATCTTCGGCAGCCGCCATCTCTGGCTGGCTGCATCCGAAGACGGGCTCACCTGGCAGGCAGATCCGAAACCGTTTTTACGGCCGCGGGCAGGTGATTTTTTCGACAGCGTCCACCTGGAGATGGGGCCGCCGCCGCTTAAAACCGCGCATGGCTGGCTCGTAATCTACCATGGCATCGATAATCAGATGGTTTACCGCTTGGGATTCGTGTTATTAGCCCTGGATGATCCGAAAAAAATCCTTTACCGCAGCGATAAGCCCATCTTCGAGCCGAGCGCGCCTTACGAGATGGCTGGTTTAATCGATATCCTTCCGGGCGGGCTGGAGGAATTGGAAGCCTTAAGCGATAAAGAATTGAACCGATATATTCATAAACTTCAAAATAAACACCGGCTTCCCCATGTGATTTTCTGCTGCGGTGCTGTTCTGAAAAACGATTCACTGCGTATCTACTACGGCGCCGGCGATACTTATATCTGTACTGCCACTGCGGATATAAACGATATTTTGAAATCTATTGCCTAGTTTTTATTAAACGCATAAAAAGGTGTTACAAAAGGTTGCTAAAGGTTAGAAGAGGTTACTAAAAGTTGCATTACATTATTATACCTGAAACACTTACCAACTTTTATTAACCTATGCAATCGGATCGCAACCTATAGTTACTATCAGCAACCCATAATAACTCTTAGAAACTATTACCCCTTTTTTGTTAACATTATTAGAATATAATTCGAATCTAATTCGCATAAAATTCGTATATAAATTATGAAGCGACCCAAACCACCAAGCATATTATACGTCTGCACCTACCCGCCCCGCGAGTGCGGGATCGCTACCTTTACGGCCGACCTGACCAACGCTATCGATAAGGAATTCAACCCCCAGATCAAATCGAAGATACTGGCGATCAACGACAACGGCACTTCCATCTATAATTACCCCAGGAAAGTCACGATGCAGATCAGCGAAACCGAGATGGAGGACTACCTTAACCGGGCGAATGAGATAAACCGCTCCCCTGAGATCAAGCTGGTCAACATCCAGCATGAATACGGCCTCTTCGGCGGCGAGCAGGGGGAATATCTCCTGCCGTTCCTGGAATTATTAAAAAAGCCGGTAATTATTACCATGCATACGGTCCTGCCTAATCCCGGGGAAAAAATGAAGAAAATCGCCTGCGTGATTGCCGACAAAGTCGAAGGGATCATCGTCATGAACCGGTTCGCCAAGCAAGTGCTGAACGAAGTCTACGGTATCAGGAAAAACCTGGTCCATGTCATCCCGCATGGAGTCCACCATATCCCCTTCCCCTCGAAAACCCGGGCGAAACGCAAACTGCTGTTATCCGGCCATACGGTACTTTCGACCTTCGGCATGATCAGCCGCGATAAAGGCATCGAATACGCGATCGAGGCCCTGCCGCCGGTCGTGGCCCAATATCCGGATATCCTTTACCTGGTAATCGGCGCCACCCATCCGGTGGTTCGGCGCCAGGAAGGCGAACGCTACCGGAATAAACTGCAGAAGCTGGTTAAAAAGCTAAAGCTCGAAGATAACGTCAAATTCTACAATAAATATCTGGAACTGTCCGAATTGATCGATTACCTGAAAGCGACCGATATTTATCTTTACCCCATGCTCTCGCGCGAGCAGGCTTCCAGCGGCTCGCTCTCGTACGCGATTTCCTGCGCCTGCCCCTCGATCGCGACCGCCAGCCAATATGCCCAAAGCGTTATCAATAACGAACGCGGCCGGTTGGTTAAATTCCAAAATTCTAAAGAAATTACCGATGCCCTCTTTGAGCTGATACCCGATAAAAAACTCCGAAGCGACATGAAAAAAAGCGCTTATTTTTTTTCCCGCCATATGACCTGGCAGAATGTCGCTTTAGCCTATTTCAATTTATTCAACGAACACGCGAAGATCGTTCCCAAACAAAAAGATAAACTGCCGCCGATAAAACTCAACCATATCAATAATCTAACCGACCATTTCGCAATGATGCAGTTCGCCCGCCATACCAAGCCGGACCCGTATTCCGGCTATAACCTAGACGATAACGCACGGGCACTGATCGCTTACACGAAAGTTTATAAGATCATGCATAATCAGTCGGTTTTCCAGGGAATCGAAAAATACCTTAAATTCGTCAAATTCTGCCAAAAAACCGACGGCCGTTTCTATAACTTCGTCAGCCCCAACAAATCCTTTATCGACCGCACCGAAAGCGACGATTCGTTCGGCCGGGCCGTCTGGACGCTCGGATATGTGATCAGCTCGGAAGCTATTCCCGAGCATTTGAAAAAACAGGCCCGGAATATGCTTAAAAAAGCGCTGCCCGCCATCCCTAATTTAAAGTCGCTCCGTGCTATGGCTTTTACGATTTTGGGGTTAAGCTATGTCCATGACAATAACGAAGAATCCAACTATGCCGCGCAGATCAAGCGGCTGGCGGAAAAGCTGGTCCGGCGCTACAATAAAACGATCGAACAGAATCCCGGCTGGGTCTGGTTCGAAGACTGCTTAACCTATTCTAATTATAAGCTGCCGGAAGCGTTGTTCCGCGCTTACCAGGTGGCCGGGAATAAGGATTATTTGCGGATTGCGGAAAGGACATTAAAATTCCTGACCGATACCACTTATGAAAAAGACTTTTTCTCTCCGATCGGACAGGACGGCTGGTATTTTTCCGGCGGCAAGCGCGCTTATTTCGACCAGCAGCCGGAAGACGCGGCCAGCGCGGTCGAGGCTTATGCGGCTGCCTTTTCGGCTACCAGTAAAAAATCTTACCGGGATCTGGCCTTCCGCACATTCGAATGGTTTCTGGGCAAAAACCACCTTAACCAGATGGTATACGATGAAGCTACCGGCGGCTGTTACGACGGGTTAGGCCAATTCTCACTTAATTTCAACCAGGGGGCGGAATCGACACTATCTTACCTATTGGCCCGGTTGGCGGTTGAGGAAGTCTATAAGTAACCTCGGGCCCTACGAATCTACGAATTTTTTCTCAAATTACACGAATTCTAGTTACAGGCGTATTATGAATATTCGTAAATTCGTGAGGTGATTTGTTGATTCGTAGGGTAGTTACTACTAAAAACTATAATACCATGACTATTCTACGAAATTTGTATCATCACATCCGTTCAAGGTTAATTGTAAAAAAGCACATTGATTACCCCCGGGAAAAATACAACGACCGCGCCGTCTTAGAAAATATCATCTTTCCTTATATCCTGGCGCACCATAACCCCAGAACCATTCTCGATATCGGCCGCGAGGATTACCAAAAATTCTATAATGAATTCTTTAAAGGCCGGGAGCTTTGGACTATGGATATCGATCCAAAACGCGAAATTTTTGGGGCTGATAACCACATCGTCGATTCCGCTTCCGATATTAAACGGCACTTTAAGGATAATTACTTCGATTTTATTCTAATGAACGGCGTTTTCGGTTGGGGACTGAATAAGGATAACGACGTGCAAAAAGCTTTTAACGCGATTTATGACATTTTAAAGTTGAATGGGGTATTTATACTGGGATGGAATGATGATATCGTGCCGCTTAAAAAGATAGAGGGGTTGAAAAAATTAAAGCCGTATTATTTTAAACCGCTGGACGGTACGGAATTCTGCTGCATCAACGGCAATCATACTTACAATTTTTATATAAAAAAATAATCATATAAATCTTATTAATCTTTGCTAAAAATTAGCCGCGATTTATAAGGTTTATAAGATTCTATGAAAATTACCGACCAAGCCTACAACAAAGCCATTGATGTCATTAACGCCTGTGCCCGTCCCCAGGGTTTTTACGCTTCCGGCCTGAAAGGAGGCTATGAAGCCGTCTGGTCGCGCGATTCCAATATTACCGCCCTGGGCGCATCATTGGTAGGCACCCAGTTTAAAAAGCCGTTCCGCGACAGCCTTAACCTGCTGACTAAGCATCAGACTGAACTAGGCTTAATCCCAAATTGCGTCGGATCGTACAATGTCGAGCGGCGCTCAGACGTGACTTTCAATTCGATCGACGCGCCCTTATGGTATGTGATCGGGCATTATGTGTACGCCAAAGCGTACGAGGATATCACGCTCCTGAATAAGCACAAGCATAATATCCTCCGGGCTCTGACCTGGCTCAAGTACCAGGACCCGAATAACGATTCATTGATCGTGCAGCAGCCGACCGGGGACTGGATGGATGCGTTTCCGCATAAATACGGCCGCGTCATCGGCACCCAGGCCCTGCATTACGCCGCCCTGCGCCTGGCCGGAGATAACGAACTGGCAAATTACATCAAACGGATAGTTAATGGCGAAACCCAGGCCTATTTATCGCCCTATGATAAAAAACGCGGCTACTACCTGCCCTGGGTCTGGAAAGACCATGACGGCGACCGGGAGCAGGAGGAATATTTCGACACATTCGGTAATCTGATCGCAATCGTCTCCGGCTTGGCAACGGATAAAATCGCTCATAGCATTCTAAAACATATCGAAAAAGCTCATATTAACAAACCTTTCCCCTGCAAGGCCCTGTGGCCGCCAATTGAGCGCGGTTCGAAAAACTGGCATTCGTATTTTTCCAAATGCGACGCCCGCATGCCTTATTCGTATCTGAACGGCGGAGTGTGGCCGTTTACCGGCGGCCTTTACGTAGCCGCCCTGGTTAAAGTTAAAAAATTCGAAAAAGCGGAAATCGAGCTGGAAAACCTGGCTCGCGCGAATATGCAAGTTATGCCAATTAGAGAATTATCCGGCAAATACGGATTTAACGAGTGGCTACACGGGAAAACCGGTAAACCCAAAGGCGAGCCCTACCAGGGCTGGTCCGCCGGGATGTATATTTACGCTTACGAGTGCGTGAAACGAAAACTAGGGCTGTTTTTTCAATAATTAGGATTATAAAATATAAAAAATTAGGCGCCCCGGTTAACCGGGGCGCCTAATTTTTATTTTGGCGTCATTCCCCTGAAAAGGGGAATCCAGGTTTCACTGATGAAATTACCTATAATAAAACAAGTTCATTCCCGAAAGATCATTTATGCCGATATAAATTTGTTTGAAAATATAAGTATTGCTTGCCCTGGCTTCTCGCATACGCGATCGTTGGTCGCCGCAGGCGAAGACACGTATTCGCATGTCCCGCATTCGCGGTTGCGGGTCGCCGCAGGCGAAGACACGTATTCGCATGTCCCGCATTCGCGGTTGCGGGTC
>CAZYKS010000068.1:0-1725 GCA_964648375.1 uncultured Gammaproteobacteria bacterium
GGAAGCGGTCAGGTATAACCTCAAGACGGCCGGCAAGCTGATCGAAACCATCGCCGAGCGCGACGGCATCGATCTGAGCACAGAAGCCCTGGCCGAGGTCGCAGCGGAGGAGGAAAAAAACCGGGACCGCGAAGCGCACGAACGCTTCGCTAAAATCGAATGTTTAAAACTGATCCGGAGCTATATAAAGGAGGCGCATACCTGGCTCGAGCGGTTTTTCCAAAACCAAAAGGATTATAAGGACCAGTTCAATCTCGAACTCGATAACAAGGATATCAAGGACCAGGTGGAAGCGATCGCCTGGTATTATACGCTGCTGCCGGCCAAGGTTTGGCGCCAGCTTTATGACCGGGAAACGATCAGGCGCGAACAGAATCAGGAGCTTAAACCCATGATGGAAGCCGACCTCGCCAAACTGGCCTTGCTTACGGAAAAAATGTTTATCCGCTCGCGCGCGGCCCTGTCGGCGCTCGCGGGCGCACGCAAGGAATACGCGGCCGACGCGGCCGCGCTAATGAATAAGCTGAACGCCGCCGAAGTCAGCTGGCGCGAAGAATTCGGCCTGCCGCAGGGCTACGCGGTTATGGGACCGGATTTCAATTCCGAGCAGATCGAAATCATGAAAGCGTTCGATGACAATCCGGGGCAGGGGCTCGAGGCGGCGCTGGCCTACCTTACCGAACATCCCGACGATAAGCAGATCTACGGAATTATCGGCGACATGCACATGAATATGGGAAATTTCAGTGAAGCCGCCGGCTATCTCGAAACCGGCGCCCGGTATAATCCTACCGACGCTATCCATTTTTTCCTTTGGGGCGTGGCACTCGCCAAGGCCGGGCGCTTTAACGCGGGGCTGGCTAAACTCGAGCGGGCGCAGGAGCTCGATTCAAAAAATAGCGAGATCAAACGCAACCGCGGCTGGGTGACGGCGATGCGCGGACGCTTTAAGGACGACGCCGAAGAAGTCGAAAGGGGCCGGGAGCTCCTGCGGCAGGTTGTCGAAGAAGAGCCGGATAATGCCGTCGCCATGACCGACCTGGGGCAGAGTTATTTGATGGCGCATGATTTCGATACGGCTTTAAGATGGATGAAGCGGGCGCAGGAGATCGAGCCGGACAACGAGTTCGTCAATATGATCCACGACGATGTCCTCCAGGCGCGGGCCCAGTACGCGAATGACGCCAAATTCAAGGACTTTATCGAACAGCAGAAGGCGACCAAGGCCTATAGCGGTCCGCCGCCCAAGGACGACGCAGATATGGATGAGCATGTGGCTAAACAGTTCGAGATCGAGGAGATGATCAACGAGCTTAACCGGGGGGACTTAAACGAAGAGCAGGTGGCGCGGGTGATGAAAAAACTCGAAGCGACCGGGTTGGTCGGACAGGTGACGGCCATCTCCGACCCCAATTCGACCGAAGCCAAAGTGGCGGGCGAATATATCCAATACCACCAGCAGGTGCCGGATGTCGAAAAAAAGCTGGAGCCGGAGAATATCGATGCCCTCTCGCAGGAGCTTAAACGGAAAAAATTAACCAAGAAGCGCGAAAAAGAAATCGTGCTGCTATTGGCACACCAGGGGACGGATGCGGCGCTTAAGGCGCTCGAGCAGAGCGCCCAAAAAGCCGAGGGGGAGATGCGGACCTGGTATAAGATGGCGATCGATGAATGTAACGCGTTTATGCGTTCGGGCGAGGACGGGCCGGGGATGTTTTTTTCGAA
>CAZYKS010000068.1:1825-5257 GCA_964648375.1 uncultured Gammaproteobacteria bacterium
AATGTAACGCGTTTATGCGTTCGGGCGAGGACGGGCCGGGGATGTTTTTTTCGAAAGTATGAAAACACGAATAGCTACGAATTAGGCACGAATAGCCACGAATCCGGTATGGTTCAAATGCGGAATGCGGAATTGGGAATGCGGAATGGCGTGTTAAAGGGTAAGAATGGTTGGGATATATTTTGTAATTGAAAATGCTTATATTTATTTAAGATAAAGGTGCCCATTAGTGTGGGCACCCTTTTTTAAATCTTGTATTAATATGTAATTACGAACGTTGGAACCTGGATTCCCCCTTTCGGGGGAATGACGCAAGGTTTTTAAAACAATGGAGGCGGCTTGGTAAAACCAAGCCGCCTCCATTGTTTTAAATGTATTTCATTATAATTTGGTATCTTTTAGTTTCGATTTTTACTCCCTATTTAATGAAGACTCAGCATGTGGGCTGAGTCTTCGATGGCGATATTTTCAATTAAGATTATTTCAATTGCTTTTTGAACCAGTCCACCCAGGGAATTTTCTGCGGGTCGACTTCGTATATCATCCCCAAGTAATAACTTAGCCATTCCCCGAACTGGAGCATTTCAAAGCCCTGTTCCTTCCTTGTTTTCCCTTTAAGTTCGTGCGACAGAACCTCAATTCCGTTCTTTTTTATTACCTGTTTGGTCAGGAGGGCACGGCGCTGGATTTTCGGATGATAAAGTTTCGAATCGAAAAATACGAATATCAGGTTTTTCTTGTTGGCGGGCGGGTTAGCCAGGCCTTCCATGGAGTAATGGTTAAGTTCCGGCAGGGTCAGATAGGAAGAAAAATATTTAGAGCTTTCGCTTAACTGGTTGCGGGCGATATGGACATTACCGGCCAAATGCCCGGCGCTAACCAGAACCGCATTTTTATTTTTAAGCTTTAAGGCCAGCTGTTTGACCTGATTCAGCTTAACGGGTTCTTCCGGCTTCAGTTTTCTGGTCCAGATTTCCATTTTCGCGATTATTTCCTCCATTTCCCTGACCGCTATCTTGAAAATGCCCGCTCTTGCCATTAACACCAGCATACCAAAAGCGGTATAACCGATACCCATGCGCGGCTGTCCGGAAGGATTAAATTCCGGTTTGAAGATATAACCGGGGATATCGTCTTTTAATATCATTTTCTTCAGCCTGCTTTTCGGACTGTCTTCGGTCAGGGCGATGATCTTCGCGCCCCGTTTTCTCGCTTCCCGATAGGTGCTTAACGGTTCTTCGGTCGTGCCTGAATACGAAGAAATCAGGTAAAGGGTGTTTTTACCGACATAAGCCGGAACGTCATACCCGGGCTCGATTAATAATGGTACCTTCATTTCATTGCTCCAAACTGCCTGAGCCAGTCTAGCTCCCAAGTTAGAGCCGCCCATGCCATTCACTACAACATGGGTAATCCGTGAAAATTCACGCGGAATTTTTATAAGACGGGCATCCGCAAGCACTTGCCTCATCTGATCCGGCAAAAGTTCGATCGAATCGCCGACCCGGCCGGGATCGAGCGCTTTAATTTTTTTCGGGTTGTCTAAATCCATATTCAAGAGAATTTAAGTTTATTAGATATATTAATTATATCACAATAGTTGGCCCCCCGGTAGAACCGGGCGCTAACAACTCCGTGGCTGGGGTCGATAATGTTAATTTATTTCGGAATTCTATTGTTACGTAGCTTGCTACGTAGCAATATATGATAATAAGCGGTTGCCCTTTACAAATTTATCGATATCTGCTACAATAGGGTCATAATTAAGTAAATCGCCGCGGCTTCCGTAAAACAAGGGAAGTGACGCGGTAAAAATTAATGGACAACCAAAATTTCTCCGGTGACCGGCAGATGTTTCAGGGTGATTGGACTTGCTCCGAATGCGGAGCCAAGATTACCGAACTGCCGTTCCAACCGGATGGAGACCGGCCGCTTTTCTGCCGTGATTGCCACAGGCAGAAGCGCGGTAATAGCCGGCCCCGGAGATTCTAATCGAGCAATATATTATTGGTAACTTTATCAAGCAAATATATTTACTGCGAATAGAAATCGAACAAAAGCCACGTTTATACGACGCGGCTTTTGTATTTTCGGTTATTATGATGATATCGAAATTATACGGATTAAGTGGTATAATTTAAATAAGTTTTTCCGGCTGGCGCGCGATTTATGGCAATAATACCGGTTGATATTATCATTTGATTAAATAAATAATTCCAATTAAATATTCACTTTGACAACGATGCAGGCAACAACCATCATATATTCAGACCGGTGCCTGGAATATCGTGATCCCGGCCATCCGGAATCACCCGAGCGGGTTCAGGCCGCAGCCGCATATCTGAAAAAACAAGGTTACGAATTCACGCAGCCATTACCGGCTAGCCAGGATGATCTGCTCTTAGCGCATAGCCGGGACTTGGTCGAACGGATCCGGAGCGGGCGATTTTTCGAGTCCGACACCCCTAATTTGCCCGGCATTTACGATCTCGCGCTATTATCCGCCGGAGCGGCGATTCTAGCCGCGGACACCGCCTTAAGCGGCCATCCGGCTTTTTCCCTGATGCGGCCGCCCGGGCACCATGCCGGGAAAAACAAGCTCGGCGGGTTCTGCTACTGCAATAATATCGCGGTGGCGGCGGCCCGGTTCCTGAAAGCGGGCCGGCGGGTAGCTATCATCGATATCGACGTCCATCACGGCAACGGCACCCAGGATATCTTTTTAAACCAAGACGGGGTTATCTATTTATCGCTCCACCGCGGCTGGATCTATCCCAATACCGGCTATGAATCCGAAGGCAATTGTTATAATTACGCGCTGGAAGAGTCAGTCGGGCCGGATGAATATCTGGAACTGTTCGAACGCGGGCTGGAAAACGTAAAAGCTTTCGAACCGGACGTAATCGCGGTCTCGGCCGGATTCGATACGTTTGCCGGCGATAAGCTGATCGGGATGGGGTTCGGGCTCGGGCATTACGGTAAAATCGGTGAATTGATCGGAGAGTTTAGAAAACCAGTATTCGCGGTCCTGGAGGGCGGGTACCATGATCGGATCGGAGAGTGCGTGGAGGCGCTGATGGGAGGGGTGGCGGGAAGAAATGATTAAACCAGAAGATTTATAAGGAGAGGCTTTATTTCAGACCCCCTCCTGTCCTCCCCCTCCAGACCAGGGGGAGGGACAATAGGGAATAGCTGACCGGCTTTAATGGAAAAATTATTTAGATTAAAAATGATAAACCAAAGGCCAAAAATAGACAAATATACGTGAAAAAATATTTGTGAATATATAGCTGATATTTTCGGTTTTCGGTTTTTAATTTATAATTCTATCAATATGAAAAAGGTATTTTTATTTATTTTCACTTTTATTTTATTGACGCTGCCGGTGTTCGTTCATGCCGAGACGATAAACGATTTTAGCGCCGTGATTAC
>CAZYKS010000069.1:0-5202 GCA_964648375.1 uncultured Gammaproteobacteria bacterium
TACCTTTGCTGGTCGATAATTACCCCCAGGGCATTATCAATCTTCAAGCTCAGCAAATATTGATTATAATTATCCCACATCTCGAAAATAGATTGATTAAATTTTTTCCCACCCCAGTTTTTGAGTTCGTCTTTATTCTCCGGGCGTTTCACGCATTCGGGAAAATCAATGCCGGCTTTGCGCATATTGCCGACCAAAGTTACCGACCGCGCCACCAGATTGCCCAGTCCATTCGCCAAATCCGCGTTATATTTCTCGTCGAACTTGCCCCAACCGATATCGCCGTCGCGCCCGAACGTAGTCGCGCTCATTAAGAGGTAGCGGGCCCCGTCCACTCCGTAGCGTTTGACTAAATCGTTCGGTGCGATCACGTTCCCGAGCGATTTACTCATCTTCTGGGAGTCGATCAGGAAATAACCGTGGATAAAAAGTTCTTTGGGCAGGGGCAAATCGAGCGACAACAGCATCGCCGGCCAGATCGTGGCATGCACCCGTAGAATATCCTTACTCATTAGCTCGACGTCCGCCGGCCACATATCCGGGTGCTGATTACCGGAGCCGTCCCAGTTAAGGCCGGTCAGATAATTCAAAAACGCGTCCGCCCAGACATAGGCGGTATGGGTTTCGTCCCAGGGCAAGGGTATGCCCCAGCTGACGTTTTTACGGGAAAACGATATATCGGCCAGCCCTTCGTTCTTATAAAAACTGACCATCTCGTTTTTCCGGTTTTCCGGCCGTATCTTTAATTCGTCCTTTTCGATGCGGTCGAGCAATATATGGGCATATTTATTCAGCTTGAACATATAGCTTTCTTCGCTCATCAATTGCGGCACGGTGCCATGGTCCGGGCACTTGCCGTCAATCAGGTCTTTTTCGTTCTTATACTGTTCACAGCCGACACAGTACAGCGCCTCGTATTTACCGAGATAAATATCGCCCTTATCGTACATATATTGCAGCGCTTTTTGCACGGCCTGTTTATGCGCCGGGTCGGTAGTACGGATAAAATTATCGTTGGAAATATTGAGTTCATCCCAGGCGAACTGGAACTTGGCCGCCACCTCGTCGGTAAACGCCTGCGGCTCCTTTCCGGCCGCCTCCGCCTTTTCCGCGACTTTAGCCCCGTGCTCATCCGTCCCGGTCAGGAAAAAAGTCTTATCCCCGATCATCCGGTGATAGCGCGCTAAAACATCCGCCGCCACCGTCGTATAGGTATGCCCGATATGCGGCACGTCGTTAACGTAATATATCGGAGTGGTAATGTAAAATTTCTCATTCATATTAATATTTTTAATACCGTTAAATATTCGTTCATCCCGCGCCTATCATCTCCCGATAACAACCACGAACTCCCCTTTCTGGTCGTCTTTATTCTCGTTAATCTGCTTCTTGATCGTCTTGAGCTCACCGCGATACACACTCTCGTGCATTTTCGATAGTTCCCGGCAAACCACTACCGACGATACCGGTTTCTGAGGCTTTTCCTCGTCAGTTTTTTTTATGTACCCCTTTTTCAGTTCCAGCTCTTTATTCTGCTTCAAAATTTCTTTGTTGAGATGCTCAAGCTCGTCCAGAAACTTCAGAATCCGGTGCTTGGATTCGTACACCACCACCGGAAACTCCGACTCGATGATTTTCTTTAAGAATGTCTGCCGGCCCTTCTTATGGGGCGGAAACCCGAGGAATACGAACTTATCCGTCGGGATCCCGGAAATCGACAAGGCCGCGGTTACGGCCGACGGCCCCGGCACCGACTCGATCCGTACGGACGCGTCGCTTTGCGTCTCGCCGCTTCCGAACCGCTCGATAACCGCCTGTACCAGCTTCCCGCCCGGATCCGAAATTCCCGGCGTCCCGGCATCGGAAACCAGCGCCAGGTCTTTCCCCTCTTCCAATAATTTTAACACATATTCGGTTTTATTAGAATCCGAATGCTGATGATAGGAAATGGTCGGGGTATTGATCTTATAATGATTAAGCAGCTTGCTCGTCACCCGGGTATCTTCGCACAACACAAAATCGACCTCGCCAAGCACGCGGATCGCACGCATACTGATATCCTCTAAATTGCCGATCGGGGTCCCGACCATATATAATGTTGCCATATATTACATTGAGTGTGAAAAAATATTCGTATGTCCCGCATTAGTAGTTGCGAGTCCCGCTTTAGCGGGATAACATAATTTTACGCCAAAATTAGCTAATTGTCAATTATAGTATCTTATGAGATCTTCATATCGGCTGTTGACACTTATGCAAAAATATTATAGTTTAAAATATAAAATCAAAAACCAGTTCTTTACATAATTATAACATAAATACGATCCGATTATCGGGGAAGGAGAAAGTATGAATAAGAAAATGGAAATACTGGTAACGACCAACGGCGAATTTGATCTTGATATCGCAAGGATAAAAAAAACCGGTAAATTCGGGGACCCGAGTCTGAACAGCAACGGCGTTAAACAGGCAAAGATACTGGCCGAATATTTGAAGCTCGAAAATATCGGCCTAATTTTCAATTCTCCGGCTAAGTGTGCCGTGACAACCGCCATGATCTTATCGGAAAGGTTAGGAACCGGACACAAAGACATCCTTGGCCTGGCGCCTGTAGTTTACCCGAAAGAAAATAATTTACTTCAGTTGATCCAAAAGCTCGAAAATGATCCGAAATACGCCTGGCAATTGGAGTGGCATGAGAAAGGTTGCGGGTTTGAAGATGCCAATCTATATTTTGCGCGATTTAGAAAAGCGACTACCTACATAAAAGAAAATTTTGCGGATGAAAAAGCCCTGATTATCGGCCACAAAGAAACAGTTTGGTTCATGCATGTTTTAACGAATAATACCAGCGTATTCGAAGCGCTCTCTTTAAAAGTTCCGCCCTGTACCGTTACCCGGTTTTACCTATAGACTCAGAAAAACAAAGGAGGTTGAGGTTGGCTAAAAAAATTCTATGCGTGTGCGAGGGGAACGGCTGCCGCTCTCCGATGATGGAAGTAATTTTGAAGGCTTTACTGAACGATAAAAAAATAAAGGTCGCTGTCGAATCGGGCGGAGTTAACCCGGATTGGTCCCGGGTCGGAGTCGCCAGTTATGAAGCGAGGGTAGCAATGCAGCGGTTCGGACTCGATATTAACGGGCATGGACGCCGTTATGTCGGTGATATCGACTTAACCGAATTCGACCTTTTTCTGGTAACTGGCCGGGAAATCATAAAAAAATTATTCGAATTCGGGGTGGATGGCAAGGCGGTTATGGTCGTCGGGGACAACCCAGGAGTGCCTAACCCCTGGGAGCGCGGTCAAGAGGCTTATGACGGTACCGCCATGGCCATTTTCAATTGGTACACTAAAAATCTCGACCTGATCATTAAAAAAATTAACTAAAATCAATCCGTTTACCGGCATAGCTCGATAATTTCCAATTATCCGCCTATGCCGGTATTTATTTTAAAGTGTCGTAATTGGCCGGCTCTGTAAAATATAAAACCTGCCCCGGACATAAGCCCACTCGATATCCTGCGGTAACCCGTAATGGTCTTCGACGCGTTTACAGAGTTTCGCCAGCTCGATTATTTTTTCCCCTTCCAAAATCTGCCGCCCCCCCCTGTCCGTCGGCACTTTAAGCCATTTTACTCCCCCGTTTGCTCCCCGCTTAATCTCACGCTCCTGCTTCGAGATATTGATATCGATCAACGAAAAATCGCGTTTATCGACGACGTACGAGTCCGGAGTGATCGCGCCCGATACGATCGCTTCCCCCAGGCCCCAGCCGGCTTCGATGATCATCTGGTTCCTGTCTTCGGTCACCGGATGGACCGTAAAAGTAATACCGGAAATCTCTGATTCAATCATGGCCTGGATTACAACCGCTACACTGACGTGCGTATCGTGCAGGTTCTTTTCCTTGCGGTAAAAAATTGAGCGGGCAGTAAATAATGATGACCAGCAGAGTTTCACGTTTCCAAGTAATGTTTTCTCGGTGGTATTCAGGTAAGTCTCCAATTCCCCGGCCCAGGACGCCACGCTCGAATCCTCGGCCGTTGCCGATGATCGGACAGCAACGAATTGGCATTTAAGCTTTTTAAACGCATCGATCACCATCCTCTTTATATCGGCCGGCATTCTGGCTTTTTTTATAAGATCGCGGATGATGAGCGAAGCCTTATCCACCGAGTTGATATCCTCGTAGTTGATCCGATTCAGGGAATTCTCGACTTCCTGAGTCAGGTCGGTTTCGGCCAGGAATCGGTCGAACGCTTCGGCTGTTAGCACGAAACCGGGCGGGACCGGAATCCCCGCCCTCGTCATCTCGCCCAGAGACGCTCCCTTACCTCCGGCTAGCCCTACGTCCTTTTTAGAAATTTGATTGAAAGTTATAAGAACCATAAGCACAATTAAATTTCCGGGGGCTTATGAATAAATCATCTCGAGCGCCGCTTCAGCCGCTTCCCGCCCCTTATTATGCTTTCCCCGGCTGCGCAGTTTAGCTTGTTTCAAATCGTGCGTGGTTAATACACCGTAACCGATCGGAAGATTATATTTAAGCATCACCTGCATGATTCCGGTCGTGACCCCGTGCGCGATCCAGGTATGGTGGTCGGTTTCGCCCTGTACGATCGCCCCGAGCGCGATCAGGCAATCGTATCTTTTTTCTTTAGCCAGGCGCAAACAGGCAAGCGGGATTTCGAACGAACCCGGCACTTCGACCACAAAAATATCTGTATCCTTGACCTGGTTCTTTTTTAATACTTCCATTGCGCCTTTAAGCATTCTGCCGGTAACATCATCGTTAAAAAGCGCCACCACGATCCCAACCTTAAGGTTAGCACCGTCGATTTGAGCTGTTTTCGATTTACTTTTTCTTCGCATAAAATTATTTTTTATTTAAAAATTATTTTAAATTCATCTCCGACTTTAAAAAATAATCGATTGCCTAACGCGGATATCATATTAACGGCTTTCGTAAATTCGTGAAATGATTTGTTGATTCGTAGGGTTATTGCCTTCTTTCAGCCAACAATCTTTCGACATATTTCGCGATCACATCGATCTCGATATTGACCTCTTCCCCCTCCGTTAACTTCCCCAGGTTGGTATTATCAAGGGTGTAGCTCACGAGCGAAACGCTGAACCAATCCGTTCCCGCATCCACGACCGTCAGGCTGATGCCGTCCACCGCGACCGAACCCTTCTGTGC
>CAZYKS010000070.1:0-5159 GCA_964648375.1 uncultured Gammaproteobacteria bacterium
CTGGACCTAAATAACCTTAAACCGGATATGGATAGAACCGCCACTTCCGTCAGTTATTTCAGCGTCGACAAGCGGGTAAACTCGCGCAAGCGCAAGATAATTTTCAATTACAAGAACCGGGACGCGGATTCGGGCCGGGATCCCTATATCATGAATATCGAAGAACTGGCGTCGATCTGGCATTTCCCGATCGAACCGGTGGTCAAAGTGCCCATGATCCAGAAAGCGCCCGGACGCAAGGCCGAGGCCCCGAGCACCCTGCCGATGCGTACGGATGAGCCGGAGGAAACCATGATCGACCGCATCTTCGAAGATACGGAATCCCCGCCGGAGACCCCGGAAATATTCAACCAGGCGGTCCCGCCCGCGGAAGAACAGCCGGAATCGGAAATGGGACCGGCGCCGGAAAAACAGCCGGAAGAAAAAGGCGCGGCCCCGGGCAACCTGCCGATAGGATAAAATTATAAGTAATAATTTATAATTTAAAATTAGTAAACAATAATAAACATCAAATTTATAATATTTAATATTTTTATATTACTATCGTATAAATTAAATATTATAAATTACTCAATATAAATTTTTATTTATTCATTTACTATTTTTCTGTTGAAAAATTATATTATGTCTAATGAAGTCACATTATTCGGCGAGACCACGTTCAGGAACCGCACCCACCGTTTCGGCATCAAGCCGGATGACCGGCGCCGGCACATGTATCTGATCGGGAAAACCGGCATGGGTAAGACTACCGTGCTCGAGAATATGATCATCGAAGATATCCAGGCGGGCAGGGGAGTGGCGGTCGTCGATCCGCACGGCGAACTCGCGGAAAAAGTAATAGAATACATACCGAATAACCGCATTAATGACGTGATCTATTTCAACCCGGCGGATATCGATTATCCGATCGCGTTTAACGTGGTCGAACAGGTGGACCCGCATCTCCGGCATCTGGTCGCTTCCGGGCTGATCGGCGTATTCCAGAAGCTTTGGGCCGATTCCTGGGGGCCGCGCCTCGAATATATCCTCAGAAATTCCATCCTGGCGGTGCTCGAGTATCCCGGTTCGACCCTCCTCGCGATTACGCGCATGCTGTCCGATAAGGCTTTCCGAAAGAAAGTGATCGCCAAGATCAAGGACCCAGTGGTGCGTTCGTTCTGGGTGAACGAGTTCGCCGGTTATGCCGACAAGTTCGCGGCCGAAGCGGTGTCGCCGATCCAGAATAAAGTCGGGCAATTCCTGTCCAGTTCCGTGATCCGGAATATCATCGGCCAGGTAAAATCGGCTATCGATATGCGCGAAATCATGGACAACGGCAAAATCCTGATCATGAACCTGAGCAAGGGCCGGATCGGTGAAGATAATTCCGCCCTTCTGGGGGCGATGATGATCACCAAACTGCAGCTGGCGGCAATGAGCCGCGTGGATATGCCGGAAAAGGACCGCCGGGATTTTTATCTCTACATCGATGAATTCCAGAATTTTTGCACCGAAAGTTTCGCCAATATTTTGTCGGAAGCGCGGAAATACCGCCTGAACCTGATCATGGCACACCAGTATATCGAGCAATTGGGCGATCTGGTCAAAGCCGCGGTGTTCGGCAATGTCGGCACGATGGTGGTTTTCCGCGTAGGGGCCGCCGATTCGGAAGAGCTGGTGCCGGAATTTACGCCCGTATTCACCGAAGAAGATATCGTCAATCTGCCCAAATACGAATATTATATCAAGCTGATGATCGACGGGATCGCGTCCGACCCGTTTTCCGCGCGCGGCTTGCCGCCCCTGCCAGAAGATTATAAAACCGATAATGCCGAAAAAGTGATCGGCGTATCCCGGGAGCGTTATGCCAGAAAAAGGGAAATTGTCGAGGATAAGATCATGCGCTGGCATGAAAATACCGATGAAGCCGACTCCCGGCCCGTAAACCGGGCCAATCCCGCCAGCCGTCCGCCGGCTCGGCAACAGCCGCCGCGCTCTAATGTCCGTCCGCCGGCCGATAACCGGGCAATGGCCGATAGCCGGGTGCAAACGGCGGGTACGGCCGCATCGGTAAAGACTGAATCGGCGGTTCCGACCGGAGTTTACCGGCATCAGGCGGTCTGCCACCGCTGCGGCAAGGAGACTATGACTTCATTCAAGCCTGACGGCATTCGTCCGGTATACTGTAAAGACTGCCTGTCGGCGGTGCGCGAAGAAAAACGCCTCGAAATCGAGAACCGCAAAAAAGCCAAACAAGCCGAATTGGAGCGGCTTAATGAGGCCGAGCCGGTGGCGGAGATCAGCCTGGCCGATGCCTTAAAGAAGCCGCCGGTTAATTTCAAGAACCGGCCGCAGTCCGGCCCGATCCCGGAAAATAACCCCGAAGCCGCTTCTATCCACGGCCCTGGCCAGGCTGACTCCGGTGCCGGTAGCAGCCGGAAAGATGCCGGAAAAAACGGGGAGATCGCCCTGGGCGAAGAAGTAACATTCGATTAGTTTTTATCAGTAAAAATCCAAACAATGAATTTAGCGGATTATTATAAAATTTTTGCGGTCAATAAATACCCCCTGGGGTTCGTATTCTTTAATTTTTTATTGCTGCTGATACCGTTCCTGTTATTTAATCTGTTGCGCCGGCTGGAAGCGAAAACCGGCCTCAGGACGGCTTTCCAGAAAGCGATAGCCTGGCTCCTGGGATTATTGTGGCTGCTGTTCATACCGAACGCGCCTTATATCGTGCTTGAAGTCAGGCATTATTTCAGCGCGTGCTTCGACAATTATTACCTGATTTGCCCGGTAAAAAGCTGGCAAATTTTGTTTTTTTTCGTTTACAGCGCGGTTGGCTGGATCGCGTTCGTTTATTTGTTGAATTTAATGAAAACTTTTATCACTAAGGTTAAATCCGCCGCCACCGCCAATCTGGCTACCGCCGCTATCATCCCGGTCATTTCCCTGGGAGTGCTCTTAGGGCTTAACAGCCGCCTTAATTCCTGGGATATATTTATCCGGCCGAAAACGATTATTTCCGATGCGCTGGTTTATTTTACCGATATGGATTATTTCATAAACCTGCTAGCCTTCAGTGCGTTTTTTTATTTATTGTATTGGATCGGCGACCGCATTTTCCGAAAAAATAATATATGATCGATTACCTAAAAATCGGTAAAGCGAATGAACTTGAAGGCGGGGACCGGAAATTATACCGGGCTTTAGAGATTCTTCCTGGCGCCTTATCCTGGCTGACCTTGATATTGCTGCTCGTATTTTCCTATTTTGATCCGGTCTGGGTCGCTTTTTTCATAATCGCCTTCGATGTTTATTGGCTGCTCTTAGTCCTGTTTTTAGGCATCCATCTGGTTGCCTCATACCGGAACATGAAGAGGAACCTGGTAATCGACTGGCGCGGGCGCTGCGGGCGGCTGGACCCTGAAGCCGCTACCGGACATTTTACCTGTTCCGATATAATCCATCTGATAATCTTTCCGACTTATGAAGAGGACATCGAAATCATCCGGGCGAGCTTCCAGGCGCTCGTAAACGACGGCTTCCCCGCGAAAAACATGATCGTGGTGCTGGCGACGGAAGCGCGCGCCGGAGCGGAAGCGGCCGAACGGGCGCGGATTATCGAGCGTGAATACGCCCGCCATTTCCGGCATTTTCTGGTAACGGTGCATCCCGACGATATTGTCGGCGAGCTCAAAGGCAAGGGGGCTAACCAATCCTGGGCGGCGCGTGAAGTCAAGCGCGAAATTATCGACAAATTTTCATATGATTACGATAAAATCCTGGTCAGCGTTTTCGATATGGATACCGTAGTCGCTCCCGGATATTTTTATCGTTTCACCTATCGTTTCCTGACCGCCCCCCACCCTTACCGCGCCAGCTACCAGCCGATACCGGTATACCAGAACAATCTCTGGCAAGCCCCGTTTTTCGCGCGCGTCGCCGCTTCGTCCAATACCTTTTGGCAGATGATGCAACAAGTGCGGGAGGAAAAGCTGGCTACTTATTCTTCCCATTCCATGACCTGGCGCTCGCTGGTCGATATCGGTTTCTGGTCGACCAGTATGGTAAGCGAGGATTCGCGGATATTCTGGCATTGCCTCCTGTATTACCGCGGCGATTACCGGGTAGAGCCGCTTTATTATCCGGTATCGATGGATATCTGTATGGATAAGAACTGGTGGATAACCGCCAAGAACCTGTACCGCCAGCAGCAGCGCTGGGGCTGGGGCGTAGAAAATATCCCATATCTCATGTTCAATACGATCAAGTACCGGCGGGAGCTGCCCTTGGGTAAATTCATAAGCCGCATCCTGGTGCAGATCAACGGCTTCCATTCCTGGGCGACGAACGCGCACATAATCGCGGTCGTCGGCTGGATGCCGCTCCTCTTGGGCGGAAACCGGTTCAACGCCACCGTATTATCGGGGAACCTGCCGTCGATCACACGCACCTTAATGACGATCGCCATGGTCGGGCTGGTGATGTCGGCGGTAATTTCCACGCTGCTCCTGCCTAAAGATCCGCAGCACCGCGGATTTTTTAAGACAATCTGGATGGCGCTCGAGTGGCTGGTTCTGCCGGTCAGTATCGTCATCTTCGGGGCAATCCCCGGGATGGACGCACAAACCCGGCTGATGCGCGGGAAATACCTCGGATTCTTGGTAACGCCGAAAAGCCGGTAAGGTGACGGATTTTAAATATTTTTTCGCAATTTTCTTATTTAAACAGATAATTGTAGCATAATCGCTAAAGTAAGCAGTAAACAGTAAGCAGTAAACAGAATTTTAAATTTACGAAAATTATTTAATTTGATACAATTAGTATAAATCATAATAAATTTATTCAAGATAAAATGGGGAACAATGGTACCGAAATAAGTGATTTGGTCTTAAGCTTATGAAGTTTAGTCATTGTATCTACTAAAGTCCTTATGTGATATAAAAATGAAGAAAAAGTAAACGTTTATTGCTATGCTTGTTCAGATGGCTCGGAACCTTTTTCTCTCGCAATGATTTTGCTTTCGAAATTAGGTGATAAAGCTAAAAAGTTTTTTCCTATTATTGCTGCGGATAAAGAAAATGAATTTCTTTCTGCTGCTGCAAAAGGGCAAGTAAAAATCGAAGAAGATGATGTCAGTCGGCTTAAATTCTTTTTAGGAAAAGATTATAAAA
>CAZYKS010000071.1:0-4224 GCA_964648375.1 uncultured Gammaproteobacteria bacterium
TTTTTCCGTATTACCGAATATGCCCAGGCAGACGTCCGCTTCGTTTATATATTCATTTAATTTTTCATAGGATATATTATCAAAAAAATTGACATTGAGATAATTGCCGTTCTGAAATTCATTTTTTATTTTTGAGCCGATTATATTAAAATATATATTCTGATTTTCGAGTGATTTAGCGCTGTCTAAGATGCATTCTATTCCATGAATCTGTAAATATGATCCGTGAAAATGCACCAAGAAATAGTCTTTTTTAACTACCTTCGATAATGGTTTCATTATTGCGTCATCCGATCCGACAAAAATCCGTAAACATTTATTTTTATCCACTTTAAATGTTTCGGCATAATAATTAATATGCTCATTGGTATCTAATAATATCAAATTCGAAAAATGACAGGCGCAATAATCCAACATCCAAAAATAAAAAGCTTTAAAGTCGTACCATTTTACTTTTCCTTTATCGCTTACCACTGAATTAAATAAAGATGTAAAGGAATCAAAAATTATTTTTTTTCTGGTTAATATCCTCGCCAATATCATAGCCTGAGGACCGGGGAATCCAACAATCATTACATCATATTTATCTTTTATTTTTCTATGCTTATTGAATAACTCTAGATATTTCCCTACTCCTTTTTTATTAGTATTGCATTCGATTACTTTAATCCCATTTTCTTCAAGCCCCTTTTTAATAATGCGATTTCTGCTATAGCCGGGGGAATAGAAGCCGAAATAACAAATTGTCATAAATTCTTTAAACTATTGGTTAAATATTTTCCTCCAATTTCCTTACAATCCTATCAATCAAATTACTTAGATTATGATTTTCAACCACAATCTTCCTCAACCCCTCCCCCATCCTCTCCCTTTCACCACCAGACACCCTAGTGAATTCGATAATCCTCTCCGCCAGCTCCTTCGGGTTATCGGACTGTAAAATAAATTTATCCGCATAATTTCCGAAAACCTGATAAAAGGTCGTATTTAAAGCCAGGCAGGGAGTGCCGCACGCCATCGATTCCAGCACCGTCTTATCCATCCCCCCGGTCGGACATAAATTTATCGACAAGTCCGCGTTCTGGAAAAACCGCTGCACCTCGTTAAAATGAACTTTGCCTAAAAAATTAATATACTCCCCCAATTTCCTGTCTTTAATCAGCTCCTTTAAGTCTTTTTCATATTCCTTGTCCCGCGGATAGATCGGCTGGCCGATCAGGTCGATTTTAAAATTCGTTAATTTGTAGTCATTAACCAGGATATCAACCGCCTTAATTAACAGTTCCTGGTTCTTAATCGGGCTGATGCGGCCGACGTAAATTATCTTAAAACCGTTTTCCCCGCTTTTACCGGCCTTGCCGGCAATTACGAATTTATCGGTATCGATCCCATGGCCGACGATCTGCACCTTGCCGGACTTTAGCTGGAAGCTTTCTTTCGAGGCCGTAAAGATAATATCGGATAATTTTTCCGCTATCCTTAATTTATAATTGACCGACTTATGCAGGAACCATAACGCGATCCGTTTATGCCATAAGCGCCAGAAAATCCCGCCCAGGACCACGTATTCGGGGTTCATGTGCACGAAAACGGTATCGTAATTCCTGCGTTCTTGCCGGATATATTCATAAAAATTCTTAAGGTACTTAATGCGGGAGACTCCGCCCTCCTTGCCCAGGCTGATAACTTTAACGTTCGGCGGTAAATCGAATTCGCCTTTATATAGGCAGATTACGGTTACCTGCTCGCATCTTTTTGAAAACTCTTTTAGCCAATCGTGAAAGAAGCCCAGCAGTTCATCGTTAACATCCACTTTCTGGGTTAAAATTAGTAATTTCATTTAATTTCTGTTCTCTAATATAAAATAAAAATTACGTTCACCCGGTTAGATAATTGCTAAAATTAAAAAATGAGATAATATCTCACTTTAAATCTAACCGGGTAAAAATTACGTAATCACGATTTCCCAATTACCAGTTTATTATATCATTTTTACCTAAAATAATTCAAGGGGATAAAAATAGCGGAAAAATCATCATTTTCCCAGGATACCGGCCGTAAAATTAACCAGCGAGGCATTATCGAACCGCTTTAAATAACGCCTGATTTTCTCCCGGTCCAGGCGGCCCAGGTCCATTTCCCCGCGGTCGAACCGGGCATAACCCTTGAGGGAAAGATAAGCCAGGTCCAGCCAGGCTTTCTCCGGATCGGCCAGCAGATCGCCGCCTTCATTCCCATACCCCCAATACAGATCCTGCTTGAGATGATGATAATCCAGAACCGCAGCCGGGGTTTCCACCCGCCGGGCCCGGCGCTCGGTAGCCAGGGTTAAGGCATGCGGCTGCTGGCTCAGGACCCCGTGCTTCGCCAGCGCCCATTCAAAGGAAAGGTAGCTGGGATAATAATATTCGCAAGCGAATTTTTCCCAGGCCACCCGCGCCAAATCGGCGGTATAAACCCCTTTTACGATCCGGTCCAGCCGGCCGTCCTTAACCATCCGGTTAACCGCAACCTTTAAGCTGTTCTCGTCCAGGCCGGATAGCTTCCTGATGTCCGAAAAAGCCACATAGCCTTTCGGGACCGCCTTAATTTTATCCAGTAATTTTTTCATAGAGTTCATTTATTAACGGATCGAAATTCTTCGGCAGAAAAACTTTCAGTTCGTTGGTGAACGCCCGCTTGCCGTAAGCGGGAATTTTTTCCGGCAATACCAGCTCTTTTCTTCTTAATCTCGCAATATACCATAAATCGAAAATATCCCGGGCTTTTTGCCTGCCAGCGAGGGCATCCAGCTTTAAGCGCTCCAGCTCTGCCAGCGACGGGACCAAGAGAAGCGGCTCTAAAGGCGACGCCGGGCTTTTAATCAGCGTCAACTCCGCGTTCATTTTCACTTTTACGGCCGGTTTATGCAGTTCGATCCTGACGGAAAAATTATGCTTCAATTTACGGTCGCTTATTAGTATGATGGAAAAATACGTTTTTCTTTTATTTTTAACATCCTTCAGGCTCCAGTTATCTTTTTTTTCGATTAGGCTATCGATAAAAGCCCGGTATTCACCGTAGCCGGCCGGTTTTACCGCGATCAAATCGATATCCTCGGAAAACCGGGGCGAACCGTACGCCAGGCGCAAGGCCGTGCCGCCGTAAAATACCAGCTTCGAGCTTAACCGGTGCTTCGCCAATTCGCTTAAGATTTCCATTTCCGCTTCTTCCCGCAGGATCTGGTCCGCGGAAATTTTCAATACTTGCCTTAATTTTGCCAATTGATCACTATCCATAACGATACATTAAAGTTAACATTTTTGTTAACCTTATTGTATCATGAAATACAATAGAATTCAAGCTGACGGTATGCTTACTCTCACATGTATAATATTAGCATAAAAAGTATAATACTAAATACGCTGCCATTAAACCCACAAAAAGAAAAAGCTTATCGGTAGAGGAAGCGGGAGAGGAAGATCGAGCTCGCGCCGGAGTCGATTAAGGACTATTTCGTTAAAATACCAAGCTTGAAAAATAAGGCTCTGGAGATATTGGAATTCGGAGCGGCGACGGCTTTCAAATCCCCTACCTGGAAAAACTGGCAGAAACTTTTTCCGGAAAATGGTTTTGAAATTATCGGGACAAAGCCCTTATTATTAGCCGGACCTTCGGAATGGGCGCTTATTCCGGTCAGTACGGGGTTGAATAAATATAATATCTGTTCAAGCGTTTTGTTTTTGCTGAAAAAGAAAAAAACACGATTAAAACGAAAATCGTGTTTTTTTGTGCGGTGAGGCAGGGATTCGAACCCTGGGTGCCATTTCTGACACACATGCTCTCCAAGCATGCGCCTTCAGCCGCTCGGCCACCTCACCTTATTTGTTAATATTATCGATTCTTTTTCTTAAATCTTTTTTTCCATCACTGCTTTTCAAAAATTTTTCTCGCCTCATAGCTTCCTTTTTAGTCAAATATGCTTCATAACAAACCAAAATGACAGGAAGTCTATTTTTGGTAGAATCAACTTTGCCATCCTTGTGTTCTCTGATTCTTCTTTTCAAATCTTCCGTATAGCCAATATAAAACTTTCGGTCTTTCAGGCTAAATAAAATATAAACATAATACATATTGTTGCAAAGAGAGGGATTCGCCCGGCATTCGCCGGGCGCCCGGCGGATGCCGGGCGAACCCTGGGTGCCATTTCTGACACACATGCTCTCCAAGCATGCGCCTTCAGCC
>CAZYKS010000071.1:4324-5120 GCA_964648375.1 uncultured Gammaproteobacteria bacterium
GCTCGGCCACCTCACCGTTTACGGTAATTCGTAATTTGTAATTGGTAATTTGGATAATAAGCTGAAACGTTTTAAGAAAATTTCCAAATTACCAATTACAAATTACTAATTACAATTACTCCGCTTCCCCCTCATTTAAATTTTCTTCGATTAGACTTTTCAGCCCCTTCTCACCGCTCCCGTCGCTTCTCGTAAAATCCTCGTAATGATAGGCGCCGATGTAGATCGCGCCGTTTACGAAAAAAGTCGGCGTTCCCGTAACCGAAGCCGCGGCGGCCGCATCGATCTCCTGCTGGACCTTCGCTTGATATTTGCCCGTACTCATACAAGTGTCGAATTTATCCGTATCCAGGCCCAGCGCGCCCGCATAGCTATCGAAATCCGCGGCCACCAGGTCTTTATCGGTGTTCGCCTGAAACAGCCGATCGTGCATTTCCCAGAATTTCCCCTGCTCGCCCGCGCATTCGCTCGCGTAAGCCGCCAGGAACGAAAGCGCGTCAGCTGCGGCCGGATAATGCCGGTAAGCGACTACAATCGAATCGCCGTAATCGGCCAGCGCCTGGTCGACCGCGGCCGCGAAATCGCCCGAAAACGGGGCGTTAAAATCGTCGTAAATAATGACCTTTACGGGCGCGTTCAGGTCGCCGCGGTAATAATCACTTGTACCGATCGCAGGAATCTCGCCCGGAGTATAATCACCGTAAATACCCGCATTGGCGTTATCCGCTTTATTCTTCCCAGCCAGATTATCCGCCGCCACCAGGTCGTCCAGGAAGGCATCATCCGGATCTTTAAC
>CAZYKS010000072.1:0-218 GCA_964648375.1 uncultured Gammaproteobacteria bacterium
TTTGAAAAACGCGGGTACTCCGTTGTCCGCTACGCCCTGGAAGAGCCGCATATAAAAAACGGCGACAGGATCGGCGAATGCGATATCGTTTTTATCGCCGTACCGACTCCGACTACTCCGCAGGGATTCGATGATTCTATTATCCGTAAAGTGATCAAAAATGTAGGCAAGGGCAAGACCGCGGTAATCAAATCCACGATTCTGCCGGGAACGACGCA
>CAZYKS010000072.1:228-5117 GCA_964648375.1 uncultured Gammaproteobacteria bacterium
AAATCCCGATATTTTCGTCCTGCATTCTCCCGAATTCTTAACCGAAGCCTCGGCCGCGCATGATGCCGCCCACCCGAACCGGAATATTATCGGCATACCGGCCGACAATGACGAATACAGAGCCAAAGCCGAAGCGGTATTGGCGGTCTTGCCAAAAGCGCCGTTTGAGCTGATTTGCAAAGCCCAGGAAGCGGAACTGATCAAATATGGCGGTAATAATTGGTTTTATTTCAAGGTGATATTCGTGAACTTGCTCTATGACCTGGCCGTAAAAAACGGTTGCGATTATGACGTTATTCGAGAGGGGATGGCAGCCGATTCCCGCATCGGCAAGAGCCACCTGATGCCGGTGCATAAGAGCGGCACGCTTGGCAGCGATAATTACGACCTTCGCGGCAATAAAGACCAGGGCGGCGGCCGGGGAGCCGGGGGACATTGTTTCATCAAGGACTTCGCGGCTTTTCGGGAGATTTATGAGACAACCGTGGGCGATGAGAAGGGGATTGCACTTCTAAAAGCGATGGAAGACAAAAATATTGAGCTACTGGTTAAGAGCGGGAAGGATTTGGAGTTGCTGGCGGGAGTTTATGGTGATGGAGTGATTAAAAAGTAAGAAGTTAATTAGTGATTAGTTAATTAGTTAATTAGGACGGCAGAAAAAAATAACAGATAAAAAAACAACTCTAATTGAATATTTATTTTTAACAAATTTATTCTATAAAAATTATGAGATGCTTAGTAACAGGCGGGGCCGGGTTTATCGGTTCTAATTTAGTTGACGCTCTGGTCGAGCGCGGGGATGAGGTGATCATTATCGATAATCTTTCTACCGGGAAGAAAGAAAATATTAATCCCAAAGCGGGTTTTCATGAGCTCGATTTGCGGGACATGGATAAAATATCGCCCGTATTCGAAGGTGTAGATTTTGTTTTTCATTTCGCTGCCTTTCCGAGGGTAGAACCATCAATTAAAGATCCGGTGATGACTAACGATATGAATCTGAATACCACCTTAAATGTATTGGTTGCCGCTAAGGACGCGAGGGTAAAACGAGTAGTATATAGCGCGTCTTCATCAGCATACGGTAATCAGGAGAAAATGCCCTTAACCGAGGATATGCCGGCGCATCCGATCAGTCCCTATGGTCTGCAAAAATATGTTGGTGAGCTATACTGCCGTCTTTTTAGCGAAATATACGGCTTACCGACAGTCAGCTTGCGATATTTTAACGTTTACGGGCCGAGACAGGCGACCGAAGGCGCATACGCCCTGGTAACCGCGATTTTTTTCAGACAAAAATCAGCCGGGGAACCGCTAACCATTACCGGCGATGGAGAAAACCGTCGGGATTTTACTAGTGTTTTCGATGTTGTCCAAGCTAATATATTGGCAGCGGAAAGCGATAAGGTCGGGAAGGGAGAAGTGATAAATATCGGAAGAGGGAATAATTACAGTGTAAAAGAATTAGCGGAGTTAATCGGGGGGCCGGTAATCAATATCGCTCCGCGCCTGGAACCAAAAGAAACGTTGGCAGATACGAGCCGGGCCAGAAAATTACTTGGCTGGGAGCCTAAGGTTAATTTACCGGATTGGATAAGGGAATATAAAAAAGAGAAGGAACTTTAGTAAATTTCGAATGTCGAATGTCGAATTATTGAGTTTATATGGTGAAACATAATAAAAAGACAATTTTGGTTACCGGCGGGGCCGGGTTCGTTGGGTCGCATTTATGCGAGAAATACCTTGACAAGGGGCATAATGTGATTGCGCTCGATAATCTGCAAACCACTTTTACCGCGCATAATATCGAGCATTTAATGAAGCGTGGCGGATTTAAATTCATCAAACAGGATGTTATCGACCCAGTTGATTTCAAGGAAAAGATCGACTGGATCTTCCATTTCGCCTGCCCGGCCCAGCTCGTAAACCTGCAATGGGATCCGGTACATACGCTTAAGACCAGCGTGCACGGCACGATCAATATGCTCGAGCTGGCGCGAGCACATAACGCGCGCATCATGCTCGCGTCCACCTCCGAAATCTATGGCCATAAGCCGCGGAATCCGCAAAAAGAAAGCGATCCGGGCGAGGTTAACGCGCTTGGTCCCCGCGCCTGCTACGACGAGGGCAAGCGGGTAGCGGAGACTTTAATGATGGACTATTACCGCCAGTATGGGGTCGATATCAAGATCATCCGCATTTTCAATACTTACGGGCCGCGCATGTATATCCGCGACGGCCGGGTGATGAGCAATTTCATAGTCCCGGCGCTTGCGGGCGAACCCTTGCCGGTACGCGGAGACGGCAGCCATACCCGGAGTTTCCAGTATATCACCGACCTGGTAGCCGGCATTGACAAGATGATGAATAAAGACGGTTTTACCGGTCCGGTCAATCTCGGCAATCCGCATGAAATTACGATCAAGGAGCTGGCTGAGATCATTATTAAATTAACCGGCTCTAAATCGGAAATCCAGTACCAGCCGGCTACGCTCGACGATCCGATCCGCCGGCAGCCGGATATCGGCCTGGCCAAGAGCGAGCTCAACTGGGAACCGGCAGTGCCGCTTGAAGACGGCATAAAAGAAACGGTAAATTATTTTAAATCGGTCCAGCTGCCGGATAAGAAGGTGCTGGTGTTTACCACCACTTATTACCCGGACATGGGGCCGGCCGAAACCGCCCTCTTCGAGCTGGCCCGGGAAATGGGCAATACCGAATTCCATATTATCACCACGAAGTCGAGGAAGACATTACCCGGATACGAGCAGCGGGAGAACTGCCATATATACCGCCTGGGGTCGGGCAATATCCTGGGTAAATATTTATTTCCCCTGCGCGGGGCGTTTAAAGCCAGAGAGCTTGACCGGAAACACCATTTCCGCTTTGCCTGGTCGGTGATGGCGAGCTACGGGGGATTGGCCGCGGTATTGTTCAAACTGATGTATCCGGGGATAAATTTTTTACTGTCATACGATAAAACCGAAGAGGAAAAACGCGGGCGCGTGAAAGCGCGGCTGTTTTTCCCGATTTTCAGATTAATATTCAAGCAGGCGGATTCGGTGCACGTTTCCGACATCACCCTGGAAAAAAGGGCCAAACTGTATAACCCCAATCTGGATATTTCGGTTATGGACTCAGCCGGTAAAGGTTTCGTCGATCAGATTCAGGTTACTTATAACCATCTATTGAACAAGCAGGAAAAGAAGCTGGATAAACCTATATAATAGTTAATTAGTGGTTAGTTAATTTGTCAATTAGGAGAAATTTAATTAATATTGGAAGGTAAGTTTTGTAGAATAAATATATGGCTTTAGATAAAGGCGTATTTACAATCAGTATCGATTTCGAAATGGCCTGGGGGTATGCGGATCGGGAGATTACGCGGGAGCTGAAGCGGAAAATCGGAAAAGAGCCGGAAATCGTGAAACGGCTGCTTTTTTTGTTCGATAAATACGAAATTCCGGCCACCTGGGCGGTCGTATCCAAATTACTGGATAAACACGATGATTGCGACAATGGACTGTGGTACGATACCTGCGGCCTGGTGCGGTCGGTCGCCGAAGCGAAGGTAAAGCACGAGATCGCCAGCCATTCGTACGCGCATATAATCTACGGCGATAAAAATACCAGTCTGGACGCGGCGCGCACGGACATAGCCAAAGCCGCGGAGATCCATGGGCAATCAGGTTACAGCTTTAAATCTTTCGTTTTCCCGCGCAACCAGGAGGGCTTTCACGACGAACTTAAAAAAGCCGGCATTAAAGCCTTTAGGGGAGAAACGATTTTTCCGTACCAGAGCCTGCCGAAGCCGTTCGATAAATTCGGGCGGATGCTCGATTATTATCTGCCGGCCGCGAAAACGGCGGCGCCGGCCAGGCACGAATCCGGCCTGGTCAATATTCCCGATTGCATGCTCCTTCTGCACCGCAAGGGGTTACGGCGGATGATCCTGCCGCAGGTAATGATCAATAAGATCATGTACGGGATCAAGGCGGCGATCGAGCGGAAACAGGTTTTCCATCTCTGGTTCCACCCCTTTAATTTCACTTACGAAACCCGCGCCCAGTTCCGGATCTTCGAGGAAGGCCTTAAGTACGCGGTCGGGCAGAGGGAGAAAGGGGAACTCGAGATCATGACGATGGGGGAGATAGCTTCCGGGTTTGAATAAATTTTACCGTTATAAAACAGCTTCTGTTAAATCTGTTTAATCTGTGGTTAATTAATTTCACCACAGATTAAACAGATTGAACAGATTCGATTTTTATTTGCATGACTAATGAAGAGAGGTTAAAATTCCGGGATAAGGCGGTCGCGTCGCACCATAATAATGCCGGGTTGTTCGCGGACCGGTATGAAGCCCTGGTAGAAAATCCTTATCAGGACGCTTTTATCTATGGGCGCAAAAAAATACTGGAGCTGATCATCCCTTTAATTAAAGAAAAGATCGAACCGGGGGCGGCTGTGCTTGATGTCGGGGCCGGCACCGGCTATTTAGCCAACCGGCTCAGCCGCGAAGGCTATGATGTTAAGGCGATCGAACCGGCTAAAGGTATGCGCGAGCAGGCGGCTAAGCGCTATCCAGAACTCGATATTATAGACGGACAGGTAGCGAACCTGCCGTTCGAGGATAACCGCTTTAGCCTGGTGACCGCGATCGAAGTTTTCCGGTATCTACATCCGGACGATATCGAAAAAGGCTATGGTGAATGTTTGCGGGTATTGAAGCCGGGCGGGCTAATGGTAATTACCCTGGTCAACCGCTATGCCTTAGACGGTTTTATTTTATATTATTACGCCAAGTTGCTGCTGGAAAAATTATTCAATAAGCAAATCGTCAATTATTGCCATTTCACTACTCCGGAAACCGAAAGAAAAATTTTTAAAAA